>JABSPQ010000434.1 GCA_013214205.1 Flavobacteriales bacterium | reverse complement strand
CTTCTTCTTCTTCTTCTTCTTCTTCTTCTTCTTCTTCTTCTTCTTCTTCTTCTTCTTCTTCTTCTTCTTCTTCTTCTTCAGCAGCTACAGCTTCTGTTGTTGCCTCTACAGGTTCTTCTTTCGCTTCAACCGGTTCAGCAACCTCTTCAACTACTTCTTTTGCCTCCTCAATTAATTCCGAAACCTCTTCTACAACTTCCTCTACAACCTCTTCAACTACTTCTTCTACAACTTCCGCAATAGGTTCGCGACTTCTTTCACTGGTATCTTTAATAAAGATTTCCTCAGGCTCGTCTACAACATCTAATACTTCATCTTGAATAGGAGTAAAATTCGCTTCTTCAATTTTATTCTCGTAGATCGAATATTCTTCCTTTGTAGCATACTTTTGTAGCAAAACCTTGTATCCCTCTTCAGGAATCTTGGTATTCGGTTTACCGTCTATTTCAATATCGCACTCGGCTAGAAATTCAACTACAGTTGCTATACCCACATTGAGCTCTTTAGCTACTTTACTTAATCTTTTTGGCTTCACCTTACTCTATTGTTTTTGCTTAAAAATATCTACTACTCCTTGAATTACTTATTCAAACTCACTTCTTAAGATTTTAACTACCTCGTCAATTGTAGCCTCTTCTAGATCTGTCCTTTTCTCCAAATCCTCTTTCGTCAATTCTAATACGCTTCTTGCTGTATCACAACCTATAGATTTTAATTCATCCAAGATCCAAGAATCGATTTCATCTGCGAATTCTTCTAAATCAACATCTTCATCACCATCTGCAGACTCTCTAAACACGTCAATTTCGTAACCTGTTAATTTACCTGCTAATTTAATATTGTATCCGCCTTTACCAATTGCCAACGAAACTTGATCTGGCTTTAAGAACACTTCTGCTTTTCCGTTAGCCTCATCTAATTTAATAGAAGATATTTTAGCTGGACTTAACGATCTTGTAATATATAATTGATCGTTACTAGTGTAGTTAATTACATCGATGTTCTCGTTTTTCAATTCTCTAACAATTCCGTGAATTCTAGATCCTTTCATTCCAACGCAAGAACCAACTGGGTCAATTCTATCATCGTAAGACTCTACAGCTACTTTAGCTCTGTGACCAGGCTCTCTAACAATGTTTTTAATCGTAATTAAACCATCAAATACTTCTGGAATTTCTTGCTCAAATAATTTGGCTAAGAAAGAAGGACTTGCTCTTGAAAGAGTTATTAGCGGAGAATTATTTTTCATCTCAACTTCTAGAACAACCGCTCTCACAGTATCTCCTTTTTTGAAATAATCGAAAGGAATTTGTTCTGTTTTAGGCAAAATTAATTCGTTGCCATCATCATCTAAAATCAACGTTTCTTTTTTCCAAATTTGATAAACTTCACCAGTTACGATGTCGCCTTTTCTATCGGTGTATTTTTTGAAAATGTCTCCTTTCTCTAATTCTAAAATCTTTGCTACCAAGTTTTGACGAAGAGATAAGATTGCTCTTCTACCAAAATCAGCCAAATGAACTTCTTCTGAAACTTCCTCGCCAATTTCAAAATCTGGCTCAATTTTAATCGCATCCGACAATGCAATCTCTGCATTTTCATCTTCAACTTCGCCATCCTCAACAATTGTACGGTTCCACCAAAGCTCCAAATCTCCTTTTTCTGTGTTTACAATCACATCAAAATTCTCTTCAGAACCATATTTTCTTTCTAGCATTCCTCTAAACACCTCTTCCAAAATGCTAACAGCCGTTTCTCTATCAATATTTTTAAGCTCTTTAAACTCTGAAAACGACTCGACTAAACTGATACTTTCCATAATTAATTTATTTAAGCGACAAAACTACTTTCGCCGATTTAATACTTGAATAATGTAACTCTATCTCTTCCTCTGTGATAATTTTTTTCCTACTTCCTTTCTTATTTAAGTGCAATTGCAACTTGATCCCAGTTTCGTCGGCAGCTAATATTTCACCTTCAACAACTTCATCATCTGCCGTATTTACTTCAATAATTCTTCCTACATTTTTAAGGTATTGTCTGTTCATCGTAAATGGCTGACCCACTCCCGGCGACGATACCTCTAAGTTGTAATCTTCTAATTCCTCTTCAAATTCAGACCTAATGTGGCGGCTCATATCAACGCAATCGTTAATAGTAACTCCAGTATCTCCATCAATTAACACCTGAATCTTCTTATTCACTTTGTTAAGCGACAGGTCTACCAAGTACATATTTGTTGCACCCAATTTGTTTTCTATAACACTCTGTATAGCCGACTTATCCAATTTCTAAACTTTGTTTACGAAAAGAGGGGACGTTGTCCCCTCTTTTCTCTTTTCCTATTTATCTGGTGCAAAGATAGAAAAAGCTATTTACTTCATCAAGTTTACTCGATGAAAACTTTTCGTGTAGTGGTTTTACCTCCTGAAATTACCTTTACAGCATAAATTCCTGAACGCATATTTCGCATATCGATGTTGCTTCCTTTGGAAAGGTTTGAATTATGAACCATTTGACCCGCAAGATTGTAAACCTCAACCTCACCTTTAGAAATACCTTTTACATGTATAGTTTTTCCATAACTATATACTGATGGTTTGCTTTCAGCATCTCTATCTGCAATTCCAGCAAAAAGAGCAGGAGTATCGTCATACTCATAATCTGTAATAGTTATAGTGCCAAAGTCAGCAGATACCTCTATGCCAACCCAGCCTAAATGTTGACTACCATCAATACCAATCACTACATGAACCCTACCGGTGCTTCCTCCCCATTCTCCAACAAGTACATCTTTAAAAACCATCTTTGTAGAAGAGGAAGAGTAATTAGTAATTGATAGCGTATTAATATTTAGACCAAGAAATACACCGCTCGTCCAATTACCACCTGAAGTAACAGACTGGCTAGTTAAATACATTCCTGCAACATTAACAGTTGTCGAAGAAATTGTGTTGCCCCAAGGTACTTGTAAGAGTAAAATAAGAAGTTTTAGTTTTTATGTATCCAGTGGCTACATAAGCAAATGCAATGTACTCTACATTAATTCCATCTGAACCAGTGGAGCCTGTGCTAGAGCTAGACGATAACGTGGTAGAAACAATAAAATTCATATCAACACCTGCACCTTCCATAATCAATTCATATGGACTGTTAGCTGATGTAACCACAATATCTGGATCTAAATCCATATATATTTTTGCACCCTGTGCACTACTTGCAGCAACCAACGAACCTGCTATTAGAGAATATGATTTTAATTGATTTGTAATTGTTTTTTTCATTTTATAGTTTTTTACTTTATAATAATTCAACAACACATATATCATGCCCGATCACTCAATCCTTCTATCAAGCACGCCGTCTTTATAAACAGCTTTGTAAACAAGTTTTCCCTTGTCGTTAAAATGGCTCCACGTGCCAGTAGGCGCATTTTTATTAAAATAGGATTCTGTTCTCACCTGCCCATATTCGTAATACTCCATCGATTTACCATGCGGAACACCTTCTTTGTAATCTTGATCTTTAAACAAGGCTCCGCGTTCGTAATAATACAACCAAGAACCATCTAGCTTTCCATTAACATACTTTCCTTGATTTTCTATATTACCATTGGTTCGCCACTTCGTCCATTTACCATCTTTTATTTCTCTCTTATAAAAACCTTCGCTGTCCTTTTTTCCATCGCGATGCCAATAGGTCCATTCGTTGTGCTTGTAGCCCGAATCTCTTACGCCAACATATTTCTGCTGACCATTGCCATACCAACCTTTCCAATCGCCATCCATAATGCCTTTTTTAAAGTAGCCTTCGTCTTTTTTCTCTTTATTGTTGTACCACGAAAACCAAAGTCCATCTTCTTTGCCAGCTTTAAAATCTCCTTCTTGAAATTTCTCACCATTCGAATACCAATAATCCCAACGACCGTCTTTTTCGCCCTCTACATAATTACCAATCACCCATTTGGTTTCGTTCTTATACCAAAAATTCCAAACGCCCTCTTTTTTATCCTTAACGTAATTGCCTTTACTTTCTATTACGCCAGTAATGTACCAGTACTCCCATTCGCCATCCATTAAATCGTCAACATACTTGCCTTTCATGTTCAAGGAACTGTCTGCAAACCACCAAGTCCACAAACCATTTCGTTTGTCGTTTACAAAAGGGCCTTCATACTCCTTTTGCCCAGTAGATCGCCAATAAGTCCAAGTGCCCAACTGCAAACCATTATCAAAATCGCCTCGCATATCTATCGCACCACTTTCGTAATACCATTTCCAAGTACCTTGTTCCTTGTGGTTTTTATATGCTCCTTCCTTGCTCAAATTCCCATTGATGTACCAAGTTTTATGAAAACCTTCACGTTTATCGTCTTCATACTTACCCGAATCCCTCAACGATCCATTCACAAACCAAGTTTGCCAAGTACCAATTTTAATACTATCGTTTTTAAGCGTACCCTGAATTTTCAGTTTCCCATCGGGCCATTTAATTACATGAAGAGAATCTTGTGAAAAAAGCTGAGTCGACATACTCAGGAACAAAACGATGATAAAGTTGATTTTCATTTCTTTTATTTATTGAAGTAAATTTAAGTCAATAGCGTGCTCGCGTTTCTGCTTCCACTTACAATTATGAACAATGGAGTCTTTAAAGCTCAACAACCCCTATATAACCCCTCTCACATTGCAGTCTTATTCATGTTTAACAGACAGAAACAAAACCCCTTCTATGCAAGAACATACTTAACATTTTATCACTTCTTCGCGCTTCATAGGGTTAGCGAGGAAACAACACTTAAAATAGCTTTGCAATTTTCCGCCATAATCCGTACTTTTGTGCCTCTTATGTTAAAAGAAACAACATATTCTATTTTCACCCCTGCTACTTCTGTAGCAAGGAGACCTTTTAGTAGGAGGCCCGCTAGGGTCTAAATCTTATGGTTTACCTATGTGGTATTCCGAATATCAACAGCACATATACAGTATTTATAGTAGTTCAATCAACAATTGATTTGAGCGCAAAAGGTTATAAAAATGAATTTTAATATAGTAGTAGCAAGCGAAGAACACTTGGACAAAGCACAAGAAATTTGTGATTTGATTGAAGTTGCTGCTAAAAAACGCGGGACTGGTATTGCCAAGCGTTCTCCAATTTACATTCAGGAGAAAATGACGGAAGGTAAAGCGATTATCGCAATTGACGAAAATGGCAAATTAGCAGGATTTTGCTATATAGAAACATGGCAACATGGCAAATATGCCGTTAATTCTGGATTGATTATTTCTCCTGAATTTCAAGGGCAAGGACTCGCCAAAAAAGTTAAGAAAACTGCATTCGAATTATCTCGTAAGAAATTTCCAAATGCGAAAATATTTGGACTCACAACCAGCTTACCTGTGATGAAAATTAATTCTGATTTGGGATATAAACCTGTTACTTTTTCGGAGTTAACGGAAGATGAATCTTTTTGGAAAGGATGTCAGAGTTGTGTCAACTTCGACATACTAACTCGTACAGACCGTAAACATTGCTTGTGCACAGGTATGTTATTCGACCCAGAAGCAGATAAGAAAAAGCTAGAGAAGGCCAAACAATTAGAAAAGGAGAACGAAAGCAGCGAGAGTTGATCCGACTTTAAGAAAGAAAACAAATTAAAAAATGAGTAAGGAAAAAATTGTACTGGCATTCAGTGGTGGATTAGACACTACTTATTGCGCCATTCATTTGTCGAAAGAGAAAGGGTTTGAAGTTTATTCTTGCCTAGTAAACACAGGTGGATTTTCGCCAGAGGAATTGGTGGACGTTGAAAAGAAGGCATATGAATTGGGTGTTACCAAACACATTTGCATCGACGAGACCAACAATTATTACCAAAATTGCATCAAGTATTTAATCTTCGGAAACGTATTAAAAAACAACACCTACCCCCTTTCAGTTAGTGCCGAGCGTGCTTTTCAAGCCATGGCAATAGCGCAATATGCAAAGGATTTAGGAGCCGATTACATTGCTCACGGCAGCACCGGTGCCGGCAACGATCAAGTGCGTTTCGACATGATTTTCGGAATTGTATTACCCGGTGTTACTGTTATAACACCAATTCGCGACAACAAATTATCGAGAGATCAAGAGATTGAATTCTTAAAAGGTTTTGGTGTTGAGCGCGACTGGGCAAAGTCGGTTTACTCTATTAATAAAGGAATCTGGGGCACATCTGTTGGAGGAAAAGAAACTTTAACTTCTCATTTATATCTGCCCGAAGAAGCCTTCCCTACTCAAGTTACCAAAACAGAGCCAGAAGAAATTGAATTGTATTTTGAGAAAGGCGAATTAAAAGGAGTTAACGGAGTTGATTATGCAAACCCAGTTGGAGCAATTCAAGCGGTGGAAGACATTGCAGCGCCTTTCGGAATTGGAAGAGACATCCATGTAGGCGATACAATCGTTGGAATTAAAGGTCGAGTTGGTTTTGAAGCTGCTGCACCATATGTTATCATTAAGGCGCATCACCTATTAGAAAAACACACATTAACCAAATCGCAACAGTACTGGAAAGATCAACTTGCTACCACATACGGAAACTTGTTGCACGAAGGCCAGTTTATGGAACCTGTAATGCGAAACATCGAAACGTTTATGACAGAGACTCAAACGAGCGTATCTGGAACTGTAAAAGTTTATTTAGCACCTTATCGTTTCCACATGATCGGCATTGAATCTCCACATGATATGATGGCTTCGAAAGCTGCTCAATATGGCGAAATGAACGAAGCTTGGGACGGGAGCGACGTACGAGGATTTTCTAAAATTGCTTCTGTATCAAATATGATTCACAACAGTGTAAATAAAAAATAATGGCCGAAAAAATTAACATAGGAATCATTGGTGGCGCTGGTTATACTGGCGGAGAACTTATCAGAATATTACTGAATCACCCGAATACAAATATTGTATTTGTACATAGCAATAGCAACGCTGGCAATTTGGTTTCCGACGTTCACCAAGATTTATTGGGCGACACAGACATTAAGTTCACAGGCGAATTATCGGACGACATAGACGCTTTGTTTCTATGCGCTGGGCATGGTAAAGCAAAGGAGTTTTTAGACAACAATACGGTTGGCGACAACGTAAAAATTATTGATCTAAGCCACGATTTCCGAATGAAAGGCGATCACGATTTTGTTTATGGCTTGCCAGAAATGAATAAGGAGGCAATTAAGAAAGCTAGTCGAATTGCCAATCCTGGGTGCTTTGCTACTGCTATTCAAATTGGATTAGTGCCTTTGGCTGCAGCTGGCAAATTGAATGATGACATTCACATTAGTGCCATTACTGGCTCTACTGGCGCCGGACAATCTCTTTCTGCCACCACGCATTTTTCGTGGCGAAACAACAATTTGTCTGTTTACAAAGCTTTTCAACATCAGCATTTAGGCGAAATCGGACAGAGTTTAAATCAGTTGCAAAACGATTTTAACAAGAAAATCAACTTTGTGCCTTACCGCGGCGATTTTACTCGTGGCATTATCGCTTCTACTTATCTTAAAACAGATTTAAGTTTGGAAGAGGCCAAAACTATTTTCAAAGATTATTACAAAGATGAGCCATACACCCACGTTAGCGATACCAACATCGATTTAAAACAGGTGATAAATAGCAACAAAGGCTTGGTTTATTTAGAAAAACACGACGACACTTTATTGGTGATTAGCATCATCGACAATTTAATTAAAGGTGCTTCTGGTCATGCTGTGCAAAACATGAATTTAATGTTTGGCCTTGACGAAAAAGCAGGATTAAACTTAAAAACAATCGCATTTTAAGATGGAATTATTTGACGTATACCCCCTATTCGATATTGAGCTAGTAAAGGCCAAGGGCTGCCATGTTTGGGATGATAAAGGCACTAAGTACTTAGACCTTTATGGCGGACATGGTGTTATTTCTATTGGACATGCTCACCCTGCGTATACCAGCAATATTTCTGATCAGGTAAACCGCATTGGATTTTATTCTAATTCGGTTCAAATTCCGCTTCAAAAAGAATTGGCTACAAAACTTGGCGAACTTTCTGGTTGCGACGAGTACGCTTTGTTTTTATGCAGTTCGGGCGCAGAGGCCAACGAGAATGCCTTAAAAGCAGCTTCGTTTACAAATGGTCGAAAGAAAATAATTGCTTTCAAAAAAGGTTTTCATGGTCGTACTTCGGCAGCCGTTGCAGCAACTGATACACCTTCTATAATTGCACCTATTAACGAAACCGACAACGTAATTTTCTTAGAGCTAAATGATGCAGATGCACTAAAAGATACGATGGCAAACAACGAGATTTGCGCCATTATTATTGAAGGCATTCAGGGCATTGGTGGCATTTATGTTCCAGATGCTTCTTTCTTAGAATTAGCTGGAAAACTATGTAAAGAGAACGGTGCCTTTTTAATTTTAGATGAAGTTCAATCGGGGTACGGGCGAAGCGGTAAATTCTTCGCTTTTCAGCATTCCGATGTTAAGCCCGATATTATTTCGATGGCAAAAGGAATGGGCAATGGCTTCCCAATTGGCGGTGTGTTAATAGCTCCGCACATCAAACCAAAGTATGGCATGTTAGGCACCACTTTCGGTGGTAATCATTTAGCGTGTGCTGCTGGTGTTGCGGTTTTAGATGTACTTAAGGAAGAAAAGCTAATTGAGAACAGCGCAGATTTAGGAAATTATTTAAAAGGTCAGCTAGTTGATCTTATTAAAGAAAACGGATTGGAAGATGAAGTTGCAGAGATTCGTGGAAACGGATTAATGTTGGCAATCGAATTAAAAGTTCCTTGTGGCGATTTGCGAAAAGAATTGTTGTTCAGTCACCAGATATTTACCGGCGCATCATCCAACAAAAACACCATCCGATTACTTCCACCACTTTCGGTGACCAAAGAGGATTTGGATTATTTTGCATCTAAATTTATTGCTGTTTTATCAAAAACTCTAGTAAAATGAAATGTTTTAAATCGGTTTTAGACGCAGGAGATCTCAATGCTTTAGTGCAAGAGATTCTCGAAATCAAAAAGAATCCACATGCCAACAAGCATCTGGGGGAAAACAAAACAATGGGGATGATTTTTCTCAACCCAAGTCTTAGAACCCGATTGAGTACACAGAAAGCTGCCGAGAATTTAGGCATGAAGGTGATCTCTTTAAACATGAACGACGGCTGGCAACTAGAAATGGAAGACGGCACGGTAATGAACGACGACAAGGCCGAGCATGTTAAAGAGGCAGCCGCGGTTATTGGTTCGTATTGCGATATTATTGGCATCCGTTCGTTTGCAAACCTCAACAATCGCGATGACGATTACAGAGAAGAGATTCTAAATAAATTTATCACTCATTCGGGGGTTCCTATTGTAAGTTTAGAATCTGGCACTTTGCACCCGCTGCAATCTTTGGCAGATCTTGTGACCATTGAAGAATTCAAAACAAAACCTCGCCCGAAAGTGGTTATGACATGGGCACCGCACCCAAAAGCATTGCCACAAGCAGTTCCTAATTCGTTTGCGCAATGGATGTGCAAAGCAGATGTTGATTTTGTTATTACCAATCCAGAGGGCTACGATTTAGATCCTCAGTTTACTGAAGGTGCCGATGTAATCCACGATCAAGAATTAGCCTTGTCGGGTGCCGATTTTGTTTACTCAAAAAACTGGTCGAGTTTTTCTGATTATGGAAGAGTATTAACCACGCCAAGAAATTGGATGATAGACGAACGAAAAATGGCCGTAACTGGCGATGCCAAATTCATGCATTGTTTGCCGGTACGTCGAAATGTTGTTGTGGCCGATGAAGTAATCGACGGACCCAACTCTATTGTAATTCAACAAGCAGCCAATCGCGAATTTGCCACACAAGCAGTAATCAAAAGAATGTTAGAAGCACTATAAATGGAAAAATTATACATCATAAAAATTGGCGGTAACGTAATCGATAGTCAGGAAGCGATGACCAGCTTTTTGTCTGATTTTTCTAAAATCAAAGGCAATAAAATCTTGGTACATGGTGGTGGAAAAATCGCGACTAAGATGGCTGAAAAAATTGGCATTGAAGCTAAAATGGTAAACGGGCGACGGATTACAGACCGCCCCATGCTAGATATTGTATC
This sequence comes from Flavobacteriales bacterium, assembly GCA_013214205.1. GTDB lineage: Bacteria > Bacteroidota > Bacteroidia > DT-38 > DT-38 > DT-38. The sequence goes on along the minus strand of JABSPQ010000434.1, from coordinate 3,251 downwards.
TGCTGTTTATGGAACGCTTAACGCTGCTATAGTAGAGCAATTAAAGAAATTTGAATGCAAAGCCATGTCGGTTTTTGGAAACGCTTACGGTGTAATAGAAGCTCACAAGCGCGAGGTAAAAGACATTGATTATGGATTTGTAGGCGATGTAGATAAAGTTACCGCAGCGCCTGTAACCAAGATGTTATCGGAAGGCAGCTCCCCTATTTTTGCACCGCTTACACACGATGGCGAAACGATGTTAAACACCAATGCAGATACAATCGCTTCTGCTTTAGCAGTGGGAATGTCGAAGGATTACGAAACCAAACTGATTTATTGTTTCGAGAAAAAAGGTGTATTAAAAGATGTAAACGACGACGCTTCTGTAATCAACGACATTAGCACGGAAACCTACGAGCAATTAAAAACAGAAAACGTTATCCACGATGGTATGATCCCGAAGATGGACAACTCTTTCGATGCTATTGCGGCAGGTGTAAACGAAGTATGGATTTGTCATGCCGACGATTTGAAAAAAATATTAATAGATGGTGAAAAGCACGGAAGTGTTCTACACGCATAAACAAACATTATGATTCACGAAAAACTAACCAACGACGCCATAGAGCTTTTACGATTGCTTATTAGCATCGAGTCTTTTAGTAAGACGGAGGATAAAACGGCCAATGTAATCAACGCTTTTTTAAAGGAAAGAGGAATAGAAACACACACGATGAAAAACAATGTGTGGGCTTTTAATAAGCACTACGACAAAAATAAACCTACTGTATTGTTGAATTCGCACCACGATACTGTGTTGCCTAATTCTGGTTACACTTTCGATCCGTTTACACCTTTTGTTAAAGACGGAATCTTATATGGTTTGGGTTCAAATGATGCCGGTGGATGCTTGGTTTCTTTGATAGCAACCTTCGTTTATTTCTACGAGCGAACCGATTTAAAATACAACTTCGTTATTGCTGCAACCGCCGAGGAAGAAATTTCGGGCTTGGATGGTGTAGAGTTAATTTTGTCAGATTTGGGCGACATCGAATTCGCAATTGTTGGAGAACCTACACAAATGCATTTGGCTACTTCAGAAAAAGGCTTGATGGTTTTGGATTGTGTTGCACCTGGTAAATCTGGTCATGCAGCACGTGAAGAAGGTGAAAATGCCATTTACAATGCAATGAAAGACATAGAGTGGTTCACCACTTTTGTGTATCCAAAAATATCTGATTCGTTTGGTCCAGTAAAAATGAGTGTTACCATGATTGAGGCAGGAAGCCAGCACAACGTGGTGCCAGATCTTTGTAATTACGTGGTAGATGTTCGAGTAACTGACGTATACAAAAACGAAGAAATTCTTGAAGTAATTCGTGCTAACGTAAAAAGCGAAATCAAACCTCGTTCGGTGAGATTAAAAGCTTCGTCCATCGATCACTCCCACCCTATTGTTATGGCTGGTTTAGAATTAGGCCGTACAACTTATGGTTCGCCAACTACATCTGATCAAGCTTTGATTGATGCGCCATCTTTAAAATTAGGACCTGGTGATTCGGCTCGTTCGCACACAGCCGACGAATATGTTAAATTAGAAGAAATAAACGAAGGCATTGATTTATACATTCAGATGCTCGAAAAAATTGTACTGTAGTCATGGGTAAAATTTGGAAACGAGATTTCGACACCGATAAGGCGATTGAAGAATTTACGGTTGGTAAAGACCGAGAACTAGATTTATCCTTAGCCGAATTCGACATTTACGGCTCGTTGGCGCACATTCAAATGTTGCAAAGCATCGATCTTTTAACGGCCGATGAATTGAGCATTTTACAAGTTGAACTCAAAAACATTTTAGTTAAAGTTAAAGCTGGCGAATTTGTTATTGAAGACGGCATTGAAGATGTGCATTCTCAAATTGAAAACGATCTTACGTTAAAATTAGGCGACGTTGGCAAAAAAATCCACAGTGGCCGCTCGCGTAACGACCAAGTTTTAGTAGACTTAAAACTTTACATCCGTGCCGAATTGCAACAGGTTGTAGAGAACACAAAAACCGTGTTTAGCACACTTATTGGCTTAAGCGAAGAGCACAAAGAAAAACTGATTCCGGGTTTTACGCACTTGCAAATTGCCATGCCAAGTAGTTATGGTTTGTGGTTTGGCGCTTATGCCGAAAGCTTGGTAGACGATTTAGAAATGATGCTTGCGGCTTTTAAAATTGCCAATCAAAACCCTTTAGGTTCTGCTGCCGGATATGGCTCATCTTTTCCGTTAGACCGTATGATGACTACTCAACTCCTAGGGTTTGAAGGTTTGAACTACAATGTGGTTTACGCTCAAATGGGACGTGGTAAAACAGAAAAAAGCGTTGCTAGTGCATTGAGTTTTGTTGCTGGTACATTGGGTAAAATGTCGATGGACATTTGCTTGTACATGAACCAAAACTTTGGATTGATTTCTTTCCCAAAAGAACTAACTACAGGCAGTAGCATTATGCCACACAAGCGCAATCCCGATGTATTTGAATTGATTAGAGCGAAGTGTAATAAGTTAAACGCGTTGCCTAACGAAATCAATATGATTACAGGCAACTTGCCAAGTGGTTACCACCGAGATTTACAATTGATTAAGGAAAGCTTTATGCCTGCCTTCGATCAATTGAATGGCTGTTTGGCCATTGCTAACCATGCGCTTAAAAACATTATTGTTAACGACAACGCACTTGCCGACGACAAGTACACCAATTTGTTTACTGTAGAAGAGGTAAACAAAAAAGTGCTGGAAGGCATTCCTTTCCGTGATGCATATAAAGAGATTGGTGGCCAAGTAGATAACGGTACTTTTACCGCCGACAAAAAAGTAGATCACACCCACCAAGGTAGTATTGGCAATTTGTGTAACGCTCAAATCTCTGCCCGAATGGATGCTTTAGTTGAGCAATTTGGCTTTGGTAAAATTGAAGCAGCTATTGAGGAGTTGGTGAAGTAAAGTGAAGGTTCTTTTTCCTTTTATTGCTTTACTTATTTACACATCGTAATCATTTGCCCAAAATTCTACTATGCATAACATGTACAGTCTTCACATCAGTTACAACATTAATCTGTGGGAAAAAAAATCAAATCACTTACTCATGTTACGCAGTTATAAATGATAAATTTACATATGGATGTTGAAAACTTATTGCAGATTTATCAGGAGGGCTTAATGGCCAGTTCTTTTCAGGTAACGTGTACAGGGTTATCAGATATTACAGACAATGTAAT
>JABSPQ010000433.1 GCA_013214205.1 Flavobacteriales bacterium | reverse complement strand
TATATGTTGATAGGACTCGCTTCGCTTATCGTATTAATTGTTGTGCCAGACCCAATTTGTATAACTTGAGCTTTTATGCTCGAATAACAAAGTATAAATATAAAAAGGGTTATTAGTTTTCTCATAGTCCGGTTAAAACAATACGTATTAAATATGCAAAAGGTTGCGTATTAATACGTGTTAATGCTAAGTGAACTTACATAAATTTTATAGGCTTAAGATAAGTATTAGATGAAGACCTGCTATAGTTCGATGAATAATGAAGGAATACGTAAAATTACTTAGATAAACACTAGTTCTATCTTGGTTTCTTCGCTCATATTTTCCATTCTCATTTTCCCTTGAGAATATGCATTAATATAACTAAAGAATGTAAGTACAATTAAAAGGTATGTTTTTATTCAAACAGATAGAGTTGTGTATTGTAAGGTGGTAATATACAACCACATATAAAATGAGTATGGTAGCTAAGAATAAGTTGATAAAGGTGTGAAGCTTGAAAATCTAAGTTACTGCTTTGTTTTTCAAGAATTTAAAAGAGCCATAAATTAACCCTGCAATTAACAATACATATAATTCTCCTTTTAATGGAATGGGGGTGCATGCAGGACATGAAATGCCGCAGGCTCCAGGAACAAGACAACATGGTGATCCATTTTCTGACCCTACAGGCCCGCCAAAACAAGTAGGAGGTGGAGGGTTTATTTGAGCCAATAATGTTGTTGTTCCTATAAAAAAAAGGAAAAAGAATAAAAACAGTAATCTTCTTGTCAAAATGTTAATTATTAGTATTTACAAAAGTAACTTTTTTTGACGAAACTTTATTATTACTTACAGTAGTAACAATTAAAATTTGACTACTTAATTGTTCTAAGTTAATTTTTTGTTCTTCAATAGTTTCATTCTCAGTAGTAAATAAAAGTTGACCTAATAAATTTCTGACTGTTATTTTACGAATATTATTCCCTTTAATAATTAGATTATTGTTACTAACCCAAACTTTAGGATTATCTGTTGTATTTATATTTTGAACAGAAGTAATTATTTGTGATGGCTCATTAATTATAACAGTATCAATAGTATTTCCACATGTTAAATCAGTTACTTCGATGTAATAAGTTCCTGCAGTTAAATTTGTTAAAGAATCAGAAGTAAAAACATTATTACTAGATTGTAAAATAGTATTTAAGTTGTCCTTCCATACAACATCAAAGCTAGAGCTACTATTTTTTATATAAATTATTTCCCCATCATTATTCCCAAAACTACTTGCATCAGTACTATTAATATCTACAGGAGCTCCAATGTGAAGTAGAAATCTTGCTGTTTGAGTCGTATCATAGATGTAAGTCGAAAAAGAATCAATTAGAGCTAAGTCATAAAAAGTATTATTAAATAAATCTTCAAGGATGAGGCAAGAAACATTGTTGAACAAATTAGCATTTTCAATAGTTATATTTTGAATGCCACTAATTCCAGCTAATATTTTAATAGGGATATCAATTTCTTGCGGATTCATTTGATTAATAGAATATTCAATACCATTAGTCATACTTGATATTGTTGGTAAATTTATATTAGAAGTTTTTATTTTTTTTGCATCAAAATTAGTGTCAAAAGCATTAGAAGAATTTGGTTCGAAATTAATAATCAATTCATCACCTCCATAATTGTTTTGAGATTTGATTCTCAAGGGAGAACCCGTGTTTTGTTTTAAGAACGAAGCATCTGAATTAATTTTGCATGATTCAGTTAATTGAATAGCTGCTCCATTTCCATTGGTTTGTAACCAAAATGCCTGAGTAGAAGCAATTTCATTACTTCCCCCATTGGTTCCAAAAGGAGAAATATAACTTGAAAATTGTTGTAAGTCAGCATTCCATATATAAATAGCAGCATTTATACTTGTTTTAGTGATGCTTGGAGAATCCCAATCTATAGTTGATGGATATGGATTTCCGACCATGTTCCAGCCATCTTCAGATGGAGTGGCATGATTGGTGTAATTAACAGGTAAATTAATATTTCCTACGTTAGGTGCCCCTACAACATCAATAGTATAAGCTGAAGTACCATCTACATAAGCCCAGAAACCTTGTCCAACCGCTATAGCGTTAGTAGTGTTGGTAGCTGCAATAAAGCCTGAATCTATAACGCCAGCAATAGTTTCATCATAAGTATAAATTGAAGACCAAGGATTAACTGCTGGAGGATCATTAGCTCCTGTAAATCCAGTAGTATAAATATCATCATTAAAATCTGCAATAGTAGTTCCAGAGACAGCAGATGTTAAATATCTCCATGTGGTTGGTCCAGCAGCAACATAGCGTTGCATTGTAATGTCTCCGGTAATGCAGGTTCCGGCAACCAATGAAGCAATCCTGGCAGTTCCAGTAGGGTTGGATAGAAGCGTGACTCTATTACCAGTTTTAAGGCAT
>JABSPQ010000432.1 GCA_013214205.1 Flavobacteriales bacterium | reverse complement strand
TTGGATTGACTCTTGATATTCACCTTAATGATTGCGTTAGAAACATCACTAAGATACTGAATATCAATGAGTTAATCTAATTTTAAAGGAGTTATGTTGCTGGTTTTTAAGTGTTTATGACAAACCTTAACGGACTATTGCATGTTCAGATAATAGACTAACCATGTTAAATATTGAGAATAATCCTTTGTTAGAGGTGCTTGATTTCTCAATGAATCAAATTGAAACCATCGATTTATCTGTGCATCCCAATCTATTCCGGTTGTATTGCACAATGAATAACTTGACAACTTTAGACATTTCAAACAATCCTGAAATTGCAAGCTTGGGATGCAGCAGCAATAGCTTAACGAGCTTAGATGTGTCGAACCAGCCAATGCTTTCATGGTTGTGGTGTGGACGAAACTCCATCGAATCCTTAGACCTGAGCAACAATTTACTATTATCTGATTTAAGATGTTTTGAAAATAAACTTACTCAATTAGACCTCTCGAACAATATTTGGTTATACGAGCTCGATTTTTCAGATAATCAAATTGCCAGTATCGACATCTCTAGTAATCCTGAGTTGCGTATGGTAATTGGTGCAAGAAATCAATTGACCTATGTAAATCTTAGAAATGGGAATATAACCAACCTAAGCGCTCTCTTTACCGACAACCCTAATTTAACTTGCATTATGGTGGACGATGTATCGTTTTCTCAAAACTATTGGGGATATGATGGTATAGACAGTACAGCCGTGTTGAGCATCGATTGTTTGTAAACCGTTCAATTGTTAACAAACTACAACTGGTTTTTATTTGCGATTAAGTTGAAAATTTATCTTTGCCAAAATAAATTTCAACTTATAGGTGAAGCGTATATTATTAATCTTGGTTTTTGGTTTCAGTTGCTCTGTTTCGTTCGCACAATCCACCGAATTAGAAAAGGAAATTAAAAAGGTATCTACCGACTCTATTAACGGCTGGAAAAGAGGTGGAATCGTTACTTTAAACCTTAGCCAAACTTCGTTAACCAACTGGGCTGCCGGTGGTCTCAATTCGTTTTCTCTTAATGGTTTAATCCATTTATATGCCAGCTACAAAAAAGGAGCTTGGATTTGGGAGAACTTTTTAGATGTGGGCTACGGCTCTATTAGGCAAGGCAAAAAATCTAATTGGTGGAAAACGGATGACAAAATAGCTTTCACATCTAAGTACGGACGCAAAGCAACGGAGAAATGGAATTATGCAGGCTTGCTCGATTTTAAAACTCAAATGAGCGATGGTTACGATTATCCCAACGATAGTAATAAGATTTCTGCTTTGTTATCTCCTGGCTATTTTCATGGCGCTTTCGGGTTAGACTTTAAACACAGCAATGTGTTTGCTGCTTATTTAGCACCGTTAACTACCAAAATTACTATTGTAAATAATCAGCCTTTGGCCGACATTGGCGCTTTTGGTGTTGACAAAGGTGAGAATGTTAGGGTAGAGTTTGGGAGCTATGTTCGATTGGCTGTTAAAAAGCACATCATGAAAAACATTGAGCTGCATAGTAAGTTAGATCTCTTTTCAAACTTTTTGGATAGACCTCAAAACATTGATGTAAACTGGGAAACTTTAATATCTATGAAGGTGAATAGGTTTGTATCCGCAACTATTACAACTCATTTAATGTACGATGATGATGTATTAATTGGCGTGGATACAAACGATGACGGTATAGCTGACTTAACAGGACCTCGACTTCAATTTAAAGAGGTACTAGGAGTGGGGTTTACTTATAAATTCCAATAGGCAACTATTGAAACTTTATCGTTTCATCAATCATTTTAAGCGTTTTTAAACTTTCTTCAGAATCGCTTCCATCATCATTTTTTGAATCTTGAAAAGATATAAATCTAGTTTGAAAATCGGGGCCTGCAATTTCTAAGAAATCTACCACAACCTTTTGACCAACAATGGAAACAATAATCTTTTTCCCATTTATTATTTTGCCTCCTAAATAGGGCTTGATGAAAAAGTCAGGCTTGTTTGTACAACGAAATGGGTTGAAAATTGTTTAAGGTGTGTTTGAATTCAAGATTTAGAATATGCCATAATTTTATTATTTCAGAAAAAGCACCAGAAGGGGTAAGCTTTTGATAATTAATCAGGTTCATCACATAGAAAATAGTTGCTATCCAACTTTCTGATGTATTCTGTAGTTTAGCTCGTATTTGATTAAGGTTATATCCGTT
>JABSPQ010000431.1 GCA_013214205.1 Flavobacteriales bacterium | reverse complement strand
GCACTTGACGCTATGGGGTTTGAAACTCCAACACCAATACAACAACAAGCCATACCAGCTGTAATGCAAAACAAAGATATGATTGCTGTTGCACAAACAGGAACAGGAAAAACAGCCGCCTTTGTTTTACCCATTTTAAATACCATTTGTAAAAGAGGAAGTTCCGATAAAGTAAGTACAATTATTATTGTTCCTACTAGAGAATTGGCCATACAAATTGACCAACAAGTAGAGGGGTTAAGCTATTTTACTAACGCCACTTCTATTGCCATTTATGGTGGTGGTGATGGTAAAAGTTTTGATGCAGAAAAGAAAGCATTGACTACTGGTGCAGATATTGTAATTTGTACTCCAGGAAGATTTATTTCTCATTTAAACATGGGTTATTTTGATACTTCTGGTGTTAAGCATTTTATACTGGATGAAGCCGATAGAATGTTAGACATGGGCTTTAACGAAGACATTACTAAAATTGCCAACAAACTTCCTAAAGATAGACAAAACTTACTTTTTTCGGCAACCATGCCTGCTAAAATCAGACAACTTTCTTCACAACTATTAAAAGATCCTGTTACCATAAATATTGCCATTTCTAAACCTAATGCAGGAATTTTACAGGCAGCTTATTTAGTTCATAACCATCAAAAAATAAAGCTAATTAGCGACATCTTAAAAGGAAAAGATCACGATTACATATTGGTATTCTCTTCACGAAAGGTAACGGTTAAAGAAATTGTTCAGGCATTAAATAGAGAAGGGTTACCTGCCAAAGGAATTCATTCTGATTTAAATCAACAACAGCGTGAAGAAGTTCTATTGGACTTTAAAAACAAGAAAATAAAACTATTGGTTGCAACCGATGTGCTTTCTAGAGGGATTGATATTAAAGGAATTAACTTGGTAATTAATTATGACATACCTAGTGATGCTGAAGATTATGTTCACCGAATTGGACGAACTGCCAGAGGTGATAATACTGGAGTAGCTTTAACTTTTATTAATTCTGATGATTGTTATAACTTTTCTAAAATTGAAAAATTAATAGATAAAGAGGTTAGAAAATTAGCTTTACCAGAAGGTTTTGAAGAGGGTCCTAAATATGATACAACATATAAGAAACCGTTTAGAGGAGGTGGTGGTAAAAAGCGTTTCAATAAAAAGAAAAATTGGAAACCAGGTAAAAAATAACTTATGTCAAGAAGAAAATTTCTAAAAACAAGTGCTTTAGGAGTTGGAGGAATTCTTTTAGCAAAATGTGTTTCAGGTGCTGAGGATAAAAATATTGTTGAAGAAAAAGTTGTTGCTAAAACAACCAACAAACCAATCGTTATTTCAACCTGGAACCACGGAATAGCTGCTAATAATGCAGCTTGGGAGATTTTGTCAACTGGAGGGAACGCTCTGGATGCTGTTGAAGCTGGTGTTCGAGTTACTGAATCTGATGCCAAGAACAGAAGTGTTGGTTTAGGAGGAAACCCTGATAGAGAAGGAAAAGTAACGCTCGATGCTTGCATTATGAACCACGAAAATGAATGTGGTGCAGTGGCATTTTTACAAGACATTGAACATCCTATTTCTGTTGCCAGAAAAGTAATGGAAGATACCCCCCACGTGATGCTGGTTGGAAAAGGAGCCTATGATTTTGCCATTGAGAAAGGGTTTGAACACAAAGATTTATTAACTCCTGAGGCTAAAGCGGATTGGATTAAATGGAAAGAAAGTGAAGCCCAAAAGAAGCCTGAAATCAATTCTGAAAACCATGATACGATAGGAATGTTGGCTATGGATGCTGATGGAAATATATCTGGATCTTGCACAACAAGTGGGTGGGCTTATAAGCTACACGGTAGAGTTGGTGACTCTCCAATAATTGGTGCTGGTCTTTTTGTAGACAATGAAGTAGGTGGTGCTTGTGCCACAGGCATGGGTGAAGCAGTAATCAGGATTGCTGGTAGTGCTACGGTAGTAGAATTAATGCGACAAGGAAGATCTCCAAAAGAAGCTTGTAAAGAAGCTGTTGAACGCATCATTAAAAAGCATAAAGACATTAAAGGATTGCAAGTAGGTTTCTTGGCCATCAATAAAAATGGCGAAGTTGGCGGGCACAGTGTTTATGCTGGATTCAACTACGCCCAAAAAGACAACGCTACTGAAGAAATGAAAGAT
>JABSPQ010000430.1 GCA_013214205.1 Flavobacteriales bacterium | reverse complement strand
GTGTTGATCTATAATAGAACCTATTTTATTCCAATCTAATAGTGTATTCATTTGTGTGAAAAATGTAGTCTTTATCTTTCTTGTTCTTAAATCACAAAAACTATCTGCCAAGGTCGGGGATTTCTCTAATTTCATACATTGAAGATATGTATTAAACACCTTGTATGTAGGCATTTAAGTGCATTGCTTGCCCGGAATTATTGAAATATACTCCTTGCAACGGTCTTAAGTTACATTTATTACTTGAATTCAGTATTTGATAAATCTATGCTTTAAAAACTGAAATATATAAAGGGTTGTGATGACTGTAACGATTGGTATGCCATAATTGCCGCAAACACTATAATTCCTCCTTTTACAACTATATGCGATCGGATAAACCAATTGCGATACATAGTTTTTTGTTTGGAAGGAATCAGGTGAATCGAATAGCCAAGTATTAGTATTGAATAGTAAAACCAATACTCCGAGATTACCTGCCCAATTAATTCTGGGTGGAAATGGTGAATAATTCGATCTATAAAGTTCGTGGCAATTTCCATATCGTCGGAGCGAAAAAAGATTCGAGTGAATGATATAAACGTTAATGTGAATATAATTTTAATTGTATTTGACCAAGCTGCATTGCTTTTTTCGTAAGGACTAATCTTTCGCCATAATTTATACACTATCAGGCCAAGTCCATTCAATCCACCCCAGATTACCATATTCCAGTTTGCCCCATGCCACAAGCCTCCTAGTAGCATTGTAATCATCAAGTTCACATTTGTGTTGATCTGCTTTTTGACTCTCTTGAAAATTAATGAAAGTACCAGCAACGTACCTCCCAACGTCCACGCGGCAAGTAAAATCTGTTTCCAATAATCTTTAGAGAGTAGTAGCATTATAAGGAGCATTACAGCCAATACGATGTAGGATGCTAATGAGCCTTTTTTATTTCCTCCTAGTGGAATGTATAAGTAGTCGCGCAGCCATGTTGACAATGATATGTGCCATCGTTTCCAGAAATCGCCTACGTTTTTGGCTTTATAGGGCGAATTAAAATTCTGATTGAATGAAAAACCTAGCAATAGTCCAATGCCAATGGCCATGTCGGTATAGCCAGAGAAATCCGCGTATACCTGTAGCGAGTAACCCAAAATGGCAATCAAACATTGAAAGCCGCTACTCATCTCAGGATTTTGAAAAGAGTAATCGATAAAGCCATTGGCGATAAAATCTGCTAAAAATGCTTTTTTAAGCAGCCCGTTTAAAATCCAAAAAATGGCCGTTCCAAATTGAACTTTAGTGAGCTTGTAAGGCTTGTAAATTTGAGGTATAAAGTGTGCTGCCCTTACTATTGGCCCCATTACCAATTGAGGGAAAAAGGATACGAAGAACCCAAAATGCATGATGTTTCTTAACGGTTCCAACTTGCCTCTATAGATATCTATCGTGTAACTCATTGCTTGAAAAGTGAAAAAGGAGATCCCTATTGGCAATATAATTCTTGAGAATGTAAACCCTTTGCCTAAGCTGTCTTTCGACCATTGTTCGAGTACTAAATTGAGGTTCCATTGCGAAAGAAAATCAAACCGAAAAACATGGTTTAGTGTTTGCAAAAAGACTTGAAAAGAATCGGAAAAGAAATAGGCGTATTTGAAAAAACTCAATACTATCATATTGACGACAATGCTAGTTGTGATCAAGATTTTCTTTTTTAGCTTTTTCTCTGCGCTATAGATGGCAATGCCAAGAAAGTAATTTATTACGGTTGTGAAGATTAGAATTAGAAAAAATGCGCCACCCGATTTGTAATAGAAGAAGAGGCTGGTTGCAAACAAAAAGGTGCTACAGGCCAGTGATGTTTTTTTCTCGTAGGCATAATAGATGAAAAAGAAGGCGAAAAAGGCCCACAGGAAATAGATAATTAAAAAGGAGGGACTGTATATTGTGATGTAAAGAAAACCGAGTAGGGTAGCCGAAACGAGGCTGATTAGTATGGCTGTGTTTTTTGTTTTGTGGATTAGCCACATAAAAAACATGACAACCCCTAAGAAGAGCCAAAAGTAAATTTTTGTAAAAAATAAATCCTGCGATAACCCGGGAGTTGCCGGGTCGCCGCTATACAGAAATATTTTTTCGATCCAGTTAATTGGATTCATTCTTCAAATATTTATGGAAATCGTTTATAAGTGCATTATACATCATGTTGCCTATTAAAAGGTAACCGTCATTTGTAAAATGAATCCTGTCTGGTTTTGCCAGCTCTATCTCTACCCATTTATCTATGGAGCCGAGTCCACCCATGATTTCGAACATATCCCACATCGCAGCATTGCGTTCAATACAAAGTTGTTGCATCACTTTTCTTACTTCAAATGCTCTTTGGTTGGGCTTTCTTCTGTAATGACTGTCGTTGTTGGTCGTAAATAAGATGTCCACCTTTGGGTAAACACGTCTGAAAATATTGATCAACGTATCGTAATTTAATTTGTAAGATTCGGGAGTAAAGTCAGCGTCGTAAGCATCGTTTATTCCAATGGAAAAAATCACCAAATCCACATCGATAGAATGTAAATGCTGCTCGAGCCATTCGGAATGCATGTACGAAGGAACATCAGCGCCATTGCAACCTATATTCTGATAAACCAACCCCGGATCGTCGTTTTCCAATTGAATTCCATACAATTCAAAATATTGTTGAGTTGTATCTGTGCGTTCTACCTGAAAGAAAATAGTATCCTGATCACTGTCGAACTTGTATTCTACAAATCCTAGAAACTTATTAAACTTCATTATTTTTTTAACACCATTGTCAATTACGAAAGGGGTGTACGACTGATCACTCATATCGTAATACAACCTTACACGATTGCTTTTGTAATTTAGCGGGTAATATTCGTCGTAGCAGTAAATTTTAAAAGTTGTAAGCGTATCAACCGTTCTAATTTGGTAACCGAGCAAACCAACAGGGCAATCGTCTAGTTTTTGAGCCGACCTGCATTTTTCCCATTTGCCAGTATATTTTGTTTTGTAGTTAGCTGGGTTGTTGCTTCTTGCCATGTGTAAGGGGAAAACCATACCTCTTTCGCCTTTCATGTGTGGCTCCATGGTTTGTAAATTAGATCTCATAACGCCCGACCATATATCTGCTTGGATATGCGAACCGCCAACATGCATAATGTTCACGTTGGTTTCTTTTGTGGTTAAAGCCAAATTCAGCTTTTTATAAAAACGATTCAGGCTAGTCGAGTCTTCAAAATACTGAATAATGTTTGTGTCGTAGTTAATAAAGTCGTGCTGGGCGACTTGCTTTAGATACGGATTTTGCGCTTGCGAATTAAATTGCAAGCCCAATACCATAACCAACGCTAACTTGAATATGGATCTAACTTTCATTTTGTTTTTTCTTCTTTATATTTTCTATAATCCGAAATTAATGCTGTGTAAAACCAATCTGCTACCTTTCCTGCGCCTTTTCTTGTAAAGTGAATGTGGTCTGAATATGCCAATTTGGGTTCGGCTTTTACCCATAATGGCATCGATTCTTGTCCTCCCATAGCCTCATACATATCCCAATAAGCGCTACCTGTATTTAAAGCTGCTTGCTTTAAGGCATCTCTTGTTTTTTCGAGGAATGGATGTGTTTTCCATTTAACTCCATCTTTTACCGACATATCCGACGGGCCTATAATAACTACGCACGCATGTGGGTTTAAACTTTTTAAATACTTTATGTTTTTCTCAAAACGCATTCCATACTTTTCGCATTCCTCTTCTTTTTTCATTGCATAAAGTGCGTTTCCTCCAAATTGAAGGATTAAAAGCTGAATGTTGTTCATGTCGTAAAACGAAGACAGGGATGTATTACTGACAGATGCAAACGCTGTGCCACCAGCTCCCCTCAGTGGAATGTTATCTACCCATACACCTGGTTTGCCTTCAATTGAAAATGCTGTTACCTCAGGAAACTGATTGACGGCACTAAACTTAAAATTGAGCAATTTCAGCTCAGTGTTTTGGATGTCCCAATCCAAAACATCCTGAACTTCAGGATTAATGGTATCGTTATAAACAACCGTTGTGTCTTCTTTAATTTGAAGGAGGAAAGGTTGCTTTGTTTGATTGAAATATACTTTAACGTTGCGCCAATCTTTCACATTTTTTGATGCCAATCTTGATTTACTAAGTGTAATCTGAGCGGTAAACGAAGTGTCTTTTTTGTTGATTATTGTATCATTATGTGGTATCGAATCTTCGGGAGTAAAAATTGAAATAAAGTTGAGCATTGGCCCGTAGTTGCCATGTTTAATCCTTTTGTCTATTATCATATATTTTCTAAACACTTCCCAGTTGTCGTCGAATTCTTGCTTTGCCAACAGCGTATTGGCCAATGGGATAGGAGCTATTAGTCCTGGGCCAGAACCACCAAACTTACTTTGTAATTTGTTTCGCAAATAACCAGTAATTCTGTCGCCTTCTATTTGAGAATCGCCATAATGAAGGATTCTAATTGGTTTTTTTGAGGCTCGTTCAAGCGCTTTAAAAAAGGGGAAAAGAACTTTAGGCCCTGCTGCGGGATAATGCACCATGAGTTGCCTTTTTCTGATGGAATCATTTCTTCTTAGGGCGTTAACCGAATCGATTTTTGCTTGTAATATTGGATCGATTCGAACCGAATCGGGAGCTACTATTTCATTTATAATCGAGGCCTGACTTACAACTACAAGCTCTTTTGGTTGTTCTAGCTTCAATACTTCTGCTAGGTTTGGTAAATACAGTTTCTGGCCAAAACCGATTGGAATTCCGTCGGATGGGAAAAAGGCTAAAATGGCTGTTGAGAAGGTGAATAGCGCGAGAATGAATATTAAAATATCCTTAGTCTTCAATTTACTTGTTTTTGGAAGTACAAGTATAAGCAAATGCACCGTCCTGCATTTCTTATCTCACACAACTTATTCAATTGAATTCTTGATAACATTACATTTATGGAGCTAGAAGAGAAGAAGTAAGAATCTGCTTCCTTACTTTTAATTATGTTTTGGAAAATAACTCGGTGAATGAGAGTCAATAAAACTGTAATTGTTTTTTTATTTGGTTATAATTTGGGTCTATAAATATAGACGTAATGTTTTAAGAAGGTTGCCTTCAGGGAGGGGAGGAGTTTTGAGAATTGAATATGTTTCTTGCAATATGGTTAAGTCAAGGTGAATTGATATTTGTTTTTTGAAGTTCATGCCTTATTTTAAATAATATATTCCATTATTATTCCACAACAGTCCGCCAGACCTATCTACACATAACATATTCCACCCTCTTTTAAGATATGGTCCTTGACGTGCAGGATGAGAGGTTTCTGGGTTTTTTTCTTCAAAATCCAGTATTTCAGCGTTTACAATTCCCTGTGCTTCACTTTTGTAGTTGCTGAAAGTACTCCATAACATTATTGCTTCCATACCTTCCAATTCTAATTCTATATTTTGCGCTTTTCCTTTATCTATTGAATTACTGTTTGTTTCTTCTTCCCATGGATCTACTTGAACATTAGGTCCGTATGGACTTGTTGAATAGGCTGCCCAGTTATGGCCAGTATCACCCATTAGTTTTACGTTTTTAATTCCCATTAGATTCAAATTCAATGCGGTTAAAGCGCCAAAGTTGTTGCAGACTCCTGTACCTAAAGTTGCACCAATGCTAGCACATTTTAACATCCACTCAAGCTTTTCGGGTTCTGTTGTATAAGAGCTTCTGGGCAGAAGATTCATTTTTTGTTCAACAACTTCTGCCAGTACTGTTATAGCTTTTAATTCACTAGGTGTTGCTTCTGCTGTTCCTGCTCGGATTTTTGGTTTCATCCATTTGTTATCATTTACAGGTTCACCTAGTTTCGTTCTTACCATATTAAAGGCGTCAGCTGCTTTAGGATCAATTTCGCCTTCTTGTAATGGTTGTTCCAAAGCTGAAAATTGTTGTTTTTGTTCATCTTCAAGCCTCAAGGTCTGCTGTTCGGGCGTTTCCATTTTTACGTCCTTGTTTGGCCATTCAGTGTATAGTGATTGGAGATGTTTCGTATCTGTTACATTGGTAGCCCAGCCTGCTTCTTCTTCTTCTTCTTTTGTCTCCTCACTAACGTATTTCCTGAAAGCATGAATTTTACTTATGCCTGAAAGCTCTTTAATGCTGTTTTTTAGATATGTATTTGCATCGGGGGTTTTCATAAGTTGAGTTACATGCCTCGTATTGATGCGCTTATGCTCTGGTGAACTTCTTGGCTTAAAGGGGTAATGAACTCTTAGGATTATTCTATTATCCTCTAAAGAAATCCCATTATTCTTGTTTCTGAACAACATCATTCGCAGCTGATTATTATTAACTCATGTTACGCAGTTATAAATGATAAATTTACATATGGATGTTGAAAACTTATTGCAGATTTATCAGGAGGGCTGAAACAATGGCCAGTTCTTTTCAGGTAACGTGTACAGGGTTATCAGATATTACAGACAATGTAATAAGTCATGATAAATTCACTCGACTCTTATCTCGTGGTTTTGTGAATGAGAAGCATGTGTGGAAACAGGCCAAAGTAATTTGTCAGGAGCTTGTTGATAATGAAGCTGTTTTCATTGTAGATGACAGTATTCAGGCAAAGCCCTACACGGATGAAAGTGAATTGATTTGCTGG
>JABSPQ010000429.1 GCA_013214205.1 Flavobacteriales bacterium | reverse complement strand
TCTTTAGTTAAAGTGACAACTACTACAACACATTTAATAGAAGACAGAATAACAAACCAAGACAGATATTATATCAGTTCATTAGATAAAAGCCCTGAAGAATTTATGAAACTGATTAGAAAACACTGGCAGATAGAAAATAATCTCCATTGGGTGTTGGATGTTCAATTTAAGGAAGATTTATCCCGTATTAGAAACCAAGATGCTGACCAAAACTTCTCGCTTTTTAGAAAAACAGGTTTAAACATTGTTAATCAGGCCAAAACAAGAGGAATGAGTGTGAATAGAATGAGAATTAAGGCTGCATTAGA
Source organism: Flavobacteriales bacterium (assembly GCA_013214205.1). Classification (GTDB taxonomy): domain Bacteria; phylum Bacteroidota; class Bacteroidia; order DT-38; family DT-38; genus DT-38. The sequence continues at coordinate 19,564 of JABSPQ010000429.1, read as the reverse complement.
CGATAAATTCAGAGCCAAAGTAATGAAGATTTAGACCCGATTGCCTGGGTGAAAAACTAGGTGGTAGCATAAATTCCAGCATTCGTGTACATTTGCCAAAATCGATAATTAATGAACGAAGAGCTCACCATTGGAATTACACCTTCTTACATCGCCATATTTGCAACAGTAATATTATGCGCCTGCTTTCATTTTTTTAATCAGTTTAAGGGTAAAATAATTAGAGGCAACCCAGATGGGAAATTGCATTTTGTTATTCAAAAATTATCAGGTTTAATTATTCTGGGTGCAATTCCTTATTACTATCTCGTTCAAAAAGATGGTGCAATACCGTTTTATTTGGTGCTCGATAACGAAGGTTTTGAGGTAGTTAATAGATACGTACTTATTGCTGGGTTTGTAAGCATTGGAATTTCTTCGGTGTATTCTGCAAAAGAAGATAACCTTAAAACTTATCCTCAAATTAAAGATAAATCGTGGACACTTGCCACTGCGGTAATAAGTAGTTTGGGTTGGATAGCTCATTTGATCGGAGCCGAATTTCTTTTTAGAGGATTTCTCTTAATGTCGTGTTTGGCAGAGTTAGACCCGATAGGTGCAATTATGATTAATTCAATTTTATACGGCCTTACACAAGCAAGTAAGGGGAGAAATGAAGCAATAGGAGCATTTGTTGTAGGACTAATATTGTGTATGATTACTATAAAAACGGGTACAGTATGGGTTGCAATAGTTGTTCACATCATTATGGCCTTAGCCAACGAGTACTTTTCCTTTAAGGCAAACCCCGAAACGAAGTTTTCTTTTAGATGATTCTGCGGTTGTATATTTATCACGATCTATTGAATATTAGATTCTTCTACAGAATCTAATTAATAGAATGTCAGATATTTTGGGCAACGCTTTATTAGTCGTATAATTCAAGCTAAATAAAAGTGCTAAAAGCCTCTGTAATCCTACTGAATAACCTAATTTTACATCAGTTTTGTTTTTTCCGTAATGTTTTTTCGTTTTGGGTCTTTTTAGTCTGAAAGTGAGATAATTAGTATATAGCCGTAGATGAGTAAGATAAAGAGAGAGCCGTTAGCTATCGTTGGAGTAGGATGTAGGTATCCAGGTAATGCAAATTCGCCAGAAGAGTTTTGGAAATTAATTTGCGATAAAAAGGATGCGTTAACCGAAATTCCAGAAGACAGATGGGATTCCGCTTCTTTGTTTGCTCCTGAATTTAAGAGATCAGGGAAAATTAATGTGAAGCGAGGCGGATTTATCAAAGACATCGACAAGTTCGATGCCGACTTTTTTGGTATTTCATCTCAAGAGGCTAAACGCATGGACCCTCAACAAAGAATGTTGTTAGAGGTTTCTTATGAGGCAGTTGAAGATGCAGGTTTAAGACTAAACGATTTGGACGGTTCTAAAACAGCTGTTTTTATTGGTGTCTCTGCTCATGATTACAGTGATATTCAAAACTCTCCTTCCGAAAGGTTAAACATCGGAGAGCATACCAAAGCAGGTTCGTCACTTGGAATTACAGCAAACAGAATTTCTTATTCATATAACCTCAAAGGGCCAAGTGTTGCGATAGATACTGCGGGTTCTTCTGCTTTAAATGCAGTTCACATGGCATGTAGAAGCATTTGGGAAGGAGACGCTAATCTTGCATTCGCAGGTGGGGTAAATTCAATTTTAAAGCCCGAAACACAAATGGGTTTCAGTAAGGGAGGCTTCTTATCTCCCGATGGGATCTGTTATTCTTTCGATGAGCGTGGTAACGGATTCATTAGATCGGAAGGCGCAGGGTTAATTTTAATTAAGTCTTTAGCGAAAGCCCAAGAAGATGGCGACAATATTTATGCTGTTATAAGAGGAACAGCAGCAAATCAGGACGGAGCAACCTCAGGGATTTCGGTTTCAAACGAGGAAGCGCAAAAAGAATTACTCGAAAGTGCGTACAAAGATGCAGGTGTTGATCCACATGATGTTCAGTTTGTTGAAGGGCATGGCGCGGGTAACTTAATTGGCGATGAAGCTGAAGCCAGTGCTATAGGTAAAGTAATAGGTACAGATAGAAAAGACGTTTGCTACATAGGTTCTGTTAAATCAAATATTGGCCATTTAGAGTCGGCTTCGGGAATTGCTGGAATCACCAAAATGGCATTGGCGTTAAAATATGGTGCCATTCCTCCCAATATTCATTTCGAGAATGGGTTGGCAAATGTTGCTTTCGATGATTTAAAACTGGAAGTGCCTACCAGCGAAATTAAATGGCCTGGCGCAGAAGGAAAACCACGATTTGGAGGAGTTAGCTCATTTGGGCTTGGCGGATCGAATGCACACGTTGTATTAGAAAGCCCACCTGCGATTACTGATAAATCAGATTCGAAAGGTGAGACAGAAAAAGGAAGAAAGATATTTGTACTGTCTGCCGGAACCAATGATGCACTTAGAATATTAGCCGAGAATTACATTGAATTTTTAAAGAACGCCGATACAAAAGCTTCGTTTAATGAGATTTGCGCAACGGCTGCATTAAGAAGAACACACCACGGTATAAGGCTTTCTGTTATTGCTTCTTCAAAACCAGAATTGGCTAAATTTTTATCCGATTGGTTAAATGGCGATTCGTTAGTAGAGGTTTCTGAGGGGAAAATCAATGGCGAAAAGAGCAAAATTGCATTTGTGTTTTCAGGACAAGGTCCACAGTGGTTTGCTATGGGGCGTGAGCTTTTAAAATCTGATGAAGGTTTTAAAGCAACTATTATGAAAATTGACAAGTTGCTTTCTAAACATGCCGACTGGTCTTTGTTCAAAGAATTATCAAAGCCCGAAAATCAATCTCGCATAGCCGAAACCAATGTTGCGCAACCTTTATTATTTGCAGTTCAGGTCGCACTTTACGAAAAATGGAAAGCGATTGGTGTTGAGCCAGATGCTGTACTCGGTCATAGTATTGGGGAAATAGGGGCAGCTTATGCTTCTGGTGCAATTACATTAGAACAAGCTGTAAAAGTAGTTTATCATAGAAGCAGACTTCAAAGCGAAATTGCTGGTACAGGTAAAATGTTGGCTGTAGCTTTAACTTTAGAAGAGGCTCAAGAATTAATTCAGGGCAAGGAAAGTAAAGTGGCTATCGGTGCGGTTAATGCTCCAGCGATGCTAACACTATCGGGCAACGCCGACACCATTGTGGAGATTGCGAAAGATTTAAAAGAACGAAATATATTCAACAGAATGTTGGTTGCTAATGTGCCTTTCCACAGCCATCATATGCAGCCTTTGCGTACTGAGTTGATTAGTTCTTTGGGCGAATTTGAAGCAGAGGATACAAAGATTCCTTTTTATTCCACTGTCTTTAAAAAGGTATTCGATGGTTATAAATTAACGCCTCAGTATTGGTTTAAAAACATGCGCGACTCTGTTTTCTTTACAGATACAGTTCAAAAATTGATTGATGACGGCTTTCACACTTTTGTTGAATTAGGGCCTCACCCGGTTCTTGCAAATGGAATGAATGAGCTTTTGGCCAAAGCAAAAGTTAATGGAACTGTTTTGGGTTCCATGAGAAGGAAAGAGGATGAAGAGCGTACTTTCTTAGCTGCTATTGGTAGCGTACATTGCGCAGGTTTTAATGTAGATTGGAAGACGTTGCATACTGCAAGTAGTACCATGATATCTCTTCCTAAATATCCATGGCAACGAAAATCATATTGGATAGAGTCTGAAGCAGGGAAAGAAACAAGATTAGGCGCTATAAGTGCACATCCACATTTGGTTGGAAAAACGGTTTCGGCAAGAGAAAAGAACAATATTTTGTGGGAGGTAAGTCTCGATAAAAGGAATTATCCATACATCGAGAATTACAAGGTTCAAGGGCCTATTATTTTTCCTGCAGCTGGTCACATCGATTTAATGATTGGTGCTGCCAAAGCGTCTTTCGGCAACGATTTCGCATTTATTGAAGATGTTAATTTCGATGCCCCTTTAATTTTAGCAGAAGCTGGCGAGGCACCACACATACAAATAGATATTTCTCACGACAGTGGAGATTATTTTATTTATTCCAAATCAAGGTCTAAAGATGCTGCTTGGAGGGCTACTACTAGCGGTAAAATAAACCACATTGGCGACAGGTTCCAATCTATTCCAGTAGATTTGGAAAAGCTTAAAAAGCGGATCAATGTTTCTGTTGATGTAGATTCAATGCATGCGGAATTGTTGAAAGGGGGATTGCTTTTAGGCGAGAGCTTTAAAGGAATTAAAAACCTGTATTGTACCGAAGGTAAGTGGGAATCGTTGAGTGAGATTGAAGTGCCTGAAAGTATTATAGCGGAGTTTGATCAATTCAATATTCATCCTGGTGTTTTAGATAGTTGTTTTCAAACTTTCTTCGGAATTTTTAACGAACACACCGACGCTAATAAGAAAATGGGTGTTTATCTGCCGAGTCAAATCGGCAAAGTTAAATGGCATGGTGAAGTTAATTCTAATCAGTTATTTGTTCATAGCCGATTTAGGGAATGGAGTGATGAATATACTTTAGGCGAACTTTGGATTTTTAATGCTGATGGCAGTTTAATTGCAGAGTTTCACGGGTTCAAATCTCAATATTTAAAAGGATCGAGAGGCGAAACGGGTACCGAAAAAGACAAATGGTTCTACGAGTACAATTGGAACTTGAAGATGAGGGCAGAAGATGAGATAAACAGAAACCCTGGTGTTTATTTGAACGCTCCTTCTAGCATCAAAAAAGATGTAGATGAAACAATCAAAGAAGTTAAGTCGAGAGACTTGCAAAGCGAATTCTACAAAAATTACGAACCAGAATTAAGTAAGCTAGCCTTAGGCTATATCTGCTCTTCTTTAAAGGAGATGGGTATGTCGTTCGACAAAGGTGCTGTACTTGATGTAAAAGCGCTTGCTAAAGAATTCAAAATAGTAAAGGAACAATCGAAGCTATTTGCTCATATGTTCTTGTTGTTGAGTAAGGCAGGAATTTTAAAGAAAACAAAAACGGAGTATGAGATTGTAAAATCAATCGATTTTAAAAACTTAAATAATAAAATTACAGATTTAAAAGAGGAGTATCCTGAGTTTCACCACGAATCAAACTTACTTGAAAGTTGCGGATCGCAAATTACAAGTGTGTTGCAAGGAAAAGTTGATGCTACCCAATTAATTTATCCAGATAATCAATGGGATAAAGTTGTTCAATATTATAACGATGGGTTTTTATCTAAAAAATACAACGACATTGCTGCTCGATGTTTCACTGAATTAATTTCGAAAATTCCGGAAGACCAACCTATTAGAATCCTAGAAGTTGGTGCGGGTACTGGTGGAGTTAGTCAAGCTATAATACCAATGCTGCCAGTAAATAGAACAGAATATATGTTTACAGACTTATTGGCTAAGTTTGGGATGAAAGCTCAGCAACGGTTTGCAAATTATCCTTTTGTTCAATACAATGTTTTAGATATTGAGAAAGATGTGGCAGAGCAAGGGTTTGTTAAAAACTCATACGACATTATTATTGCTTCAGGTGCCATTCATACAACTCGAAATGTAAAAGAGAGTCTGGGTAACGTACATGACTTATTGGCTTCTGAAGGGGTGCTAATGATGATTGAGACAACCAATTCGCCAGTTTATTTGGATTTAATATTTGGAATGACTGCAGGCAGGTGGTTGTTTGAAGACGATAAACTTAGAAAGGAGCAAGCTATATTGGCTCCTACCAAGTGGAAACAAGTGTTGGAAAAACTGAATTATTCTGACTTTACTTGCTATACGGATTTTGATAAAAACGACAAACCGTGTCAAGCCGTGATTTTGGCAAAAGCTCAAAAACTAAAAGCAGAAACAATTGTTACTGCTGGTAAACTGGCTAAGAAAGAAACAAACTGGTTGATATTTGCTGATAAAGGTGGAACATCCGAAACCATCATTAAAAAACTAACCAGCCAAAACAAGAAATGTGTTATAGTTAGGCGAGGTGAAAAATCTGACGAAATCTATAAGGGAATTTTTGAAATCAACGCAACCGATCAAGCTGGTGTCAATAAAATGATTGAATTGATTACCCGTAAAGAAGACTTTGAAGGGGTTGTTTTCGCGTGGGGCCTTGATGCCATAGCCAATTCTAAACTAAACGCTGAAACCATTGCTGAGAGTGAAGAATCAACTTCGATTATGATGATGAACATCATGAGAAAGCTGAGCACCATGACTTATAAAAACAATCCAAGTATTTGGACACTGTTAAGCGGTACACAAAGCATTAATAATTCGCCAGAGTTGGTGAATTTGTCGCAACAGGGATTAAGAGGGGTAGGGAGAGTAATTGTAAATGAATTTCCACTTTTCAAATCAACACTTGTCGATTTCAGTTCTCCAATTCAAGATGTAGAAATTGATGAGTTCTTAAAAGAAATTAACGCAGAAGACAATGTTGATGAATTGGCTTTTAGAGCTAATCAACGTTTTGTACTGAAATTAGATCGGCTTACATTGGATACCATTGCACAAGAATCCGTTAAGGTAATTCCTGCGGAGGGCTCGGCATACAACGCAAGCATGTTGGAATATGGCGACTTGGATAACCTGATTTTAAGAAGGACTGAAAGAAAAGTTCCTGAAACAGACGAGGTAGAAATTACAGTTAAGGCTTCGGCATTAAATGCCCGTGACCTAATGATTGCTAAAGGACAAATATCCGATGAGGCTGTTGAAGGCGGTTTATGCGGTAAGATGTTTGGTATTGAATGTGCTGGAATCGTTTCTAAAGTTGGTAAAAAAGTAAAGCACATAAAGGTTGGCGACGAAGTTATGGCAACTGCGCCATCTTGTTTTAGTGGGTTTGCATACCCCAAAGCGGCACATGTGGTTTTAAAACCGAAGAAGATTTCATGGGCAGAAGCAACCAGCTTACCAATAGTTTACGCCACGGCTTACTTCTCTTTGGTTCACCATTGTAGAATTCAAAAAGGCGATAAGGTTTTAATTCATGCAGCAGCTGGTGGAGTAGGAATTGCTGCTGTACACATTGCAAAAGCTATGGGAGCGGAGATTTACGCTACATGCAGTAGTCCAGAAAAAGCAAGCTACCTTAAAAAAATAGGAGTAAAAGCAGATCACGTTTTAAACTCTAGAACATTAGAGTTCTCGGACGAGATAATGAGACTCACCAAAGGTGAAGGCGTTGATATTGTCCTGAATTCACTTTCTCGTGAAGCGGTTCATAAGAGTTTGCAGTGTCTTTCTGCATACGGACGTTTCGTTGAGATTGGTAAAACCGATATCTACAGAAATAGTAAATTGGGTCTTCAGCCTTTCGGAAACAACCTTTCTTATTTTGGCGTTGATATAGACAGACTTTTTAAACAGAAAATTGAATTTGGCGGGAAACTTTTACAAGAATCAATCGACTTCTTTGTTAAGAATAAGTTCCCAGCTCACCCTGTAACTGCTTTCCCAATTAATAAAATGTCGGATGCCTTCGAATTGATGGAGAGCGCTAAGCACATTGGCAAGGTGGTTATTTCGATGGAAGGAGAAGTTGAAGTTGCACCGGCAGAGCAGATTGTATTTAACAAAAATGGCACTTACTTATTAACTGTTGGTACATCGAGTTTTGGTTTATTTGTAGCAGACTGGATGACAACTAGAGGTTGTAAAAACTTGGTTTTAGTAAGCGAAGATGGTGTTGTATCAGAAGAGGAGAAAGCTGCTTTGTTATTACTGAAAGCACAAGGCGTTAAAGTGTTGTTGGAAAAAGGCAATATTGCGAAGAAGGAAGATGTTGACAGGATCTTAAAAGGCATCAAGAAAAACATGCCGCCTCTAAAAGGAGTTCAGCACATGGTTATGGCGAATTATAATGCCAGTATCGTGGATATTGATAACGAAAAATACATGGATGCATTTAAACCAAAAGCGGTTGGATGCTGGTTGTTGCATGAGGCCACTAAAAAAATGGATCTCGATCATTTTGTTCTTCATTCCTCGGTTGGAGCCATCTACGGCAATCCAGGGAGGGTTAGTAATGCTGGAGCAAATAGTTTCGTAGATAATTTTTCGAGTTGGAGAAGAGGGCAAAACTTACCTTCAACTACAATTAACTGGGGAGCAATTAACGAATTTGAAATTACGGGCGAAAGCGAAAGTGCTAGTGGTTTATTGAAAACACAAGGGTGGAAAACCTTTAACTTCGATGAGGCCATTTGGGTGCTGGAGCAAATGCTCTTAAACAATGCGGTACAGCGAGTAGCTACAGATACAGATTGGGAAACTCTTGGTAAATTCTATACACATTCTGTCAAATCAAGTCGTATAGAGCATTTAATTAGAGAGAAGGCATTAGGGCAGTCGTCGGCTGTTGAGGGTCGTGACAATGCTTTAGAAGCTTCTAGCGATGCCAATACGGCGTCTAAAGAGCTTGGTAAAGATCAGCAATTGCAAAACAGAGTAATGGTATAGGGCGAGAGCTCCATGCTAGATAAATTCGGGTTTGGAATCTTTAATAAAGTCTGATTGTTTAAATGAAGGCTTTATTTTGGAATGAGAGAATGACTTAGCCAGTCTTGTCGGTTAATAATCATTTTGATTGCAGTCCAGCCATTCAGATTAAGTGCTGCGTCGGTTTTTTCATCTGCCTCCACGAATCCTATTTTCTTATAAACTCGAATTGCAGTTTTGTTCCAATCAAAAACAATTAAGTCGGCAGTATCAGAATCTGATTCGTTGAAAATCTGGTGAAGCGTTAAATCAACAATTTTAAACCCTAGTCCCATATTCCTAAACGAAGGGTCGCCAATTAAAATTCGCGATATACGAGGTAAATTATTAGCCCAATTTATTTCGCAATGCCCAACCACCTCCATGTTGCAGTCGAACACTACTTTGTAAACGTCTTTCTCTTTGGTGTTGATGTAATTGTGAAGTTGAGCCTTTGTAAGCGGATGTTTAAAAAGGGGGCCTGCAAATTGAATTAAGTCATCTTTGTTCGTAACCCAAACCATTAAGCGGTCGAAATCTTCTTCAGTAAACTTTGTAAGCGAAATCATCCTCAAAATTACATATATAATAATGTAGTATTTTAGCTTTAACACCAACAATCATAAAATGGCCGAATTATTTACGATAGAAAATTTAATTACGTTAGGATTACTAACTCTGTTACAGGCCGTTTTGGGTTTTGATAACCTGCTATATATTTCTTTAGAATCGAAGAATGCGCCTGAAGAGAAAAGGGCGATGGTAAGAAATTGGGGTATCGGTTTGGCTATCTTTTTGCGAATTGCGCTCTTGTTTATTCTTGTTTCCATGATAGAAATGTTTCAGGAACCCGTTTTCGGATTTCACTTCACAGGTATTGCAGAAGGATCATTTAATATTCACAGCATGATAGTGTTGGTAGGTGGGGTATTTATTATGTACACTGCTACCAAAGAAATTTTACACATGATGAAATTGGAGGATGACGATCATGCTGAAGCAAAACCCAAAAGTGTAGGAATGGTGATTACATGGATTGTAATTATGAATTTAGTTTTCTCATTCGATTCCATACTAAGCGCCATGGCCCTTACAGATGTGTTTATGGTGATGGCAGCGGCTATAGTAATCAGTGGATTATTGATGATAAAGCTTTCGGGTACTGTATCTAACTTTTTACAGAAAAACAGAATGTATGAAGTGCTTGGTTTGTTTATTCTTTTTGTTGTGGGCATTATGCTGCTCACGGAAGGAGGGCATTTGGCACACCTCGAATTGTTTGGAAACGAAATAGTCCCAATGTCGAAAACTACCTTCTATTTTGTATTGGGGATTTTGGTACTAGTAGATATAGTGCAAGGACGATATCAGAAAAAGATTAATAAAGAATCTTAATCTTTCTTTCTCTTTAAACGAAAAATCGCGTTATCGTTCTCAATTGTTAATACCCCTTCCCTTAGAATAAACTGTCCCGAATAATCTATTTCATGATTAGCGTTTACAACAGTTTCTGGCAGGTCTTCTACCACGTTGGTCTGGCATCCTCTTTCTCCTTCGGTAATTATTTTTGTACCCGTAACATGGTAATTTTGAGAACACTCATTAGGTATAATGGTAAATTCAATCGTCGATTGTAAAAACTCTAAATAATACTCTTTGTCCGCAACATCCAATTCAAAACCATATTTCTCTATGGTAATCAGCTGCCATTCTCCCATTAACATTGGGCTAGATTGTCCGTAGGTTAAAAACGGAATCGTTAAAAACGCTAATATTATTATGTGTCTAATTGTTTTCATACCTAAATGTATCATAAAAATTGTGCCACAAAATTATAACAAAAACAATAAGGTAATTTTTAGTTCAATTTTTTTACACACGAAGCAATGTGGAAAACCGAGTAGATAATTAATGAAGTGTTTTTCCTAGAGATGAGCCAATTCTGAATCTAACTCTTCTTTGCCTAAGTGATTTAAAAACTTGAAATGGCTAACAAGAGCGGCAAAGAAAGTATTGTGATTTAGATAAGATATGTTGTACTCTTTTGCAGTAGACTCTACTATCGTAGATATTTTGGTATAATGGATGTGGCAAATGTCTGGGAATAAGTGGTGCTCCACTTGGTGATTTAATCCACCAACTAACCAAGTAAGCACAGTGCTTTTAGTTCCGAAGTTAGCGGTAGTTTTCATTTGATGAATTGCCCAATTGTTCTCTAGGCTACTTCCTTCTTCAGCAACAAAGTATTCTGTTTCTTCTAGTACATGTGCTGCTTGAAAAACCAATGCTAAGATAATTCCACTTATTGCGTGCATTGCTAAGAATGCCAAAACCGTTTGCCACCAAGGAATAGCACAAAGTAAAATTGGCAAAAAGATTACGAAGAAAGAATAAATGATTTTGTTCATTACAATTTCACGAATGGCATTTTTCAAAGTAACTCCCTGACCCGCTAAAAGGTTCATTTCGGCGTACTTGTTGATTTGCTTAAAATCTTTGAGCAACAACTTGTTAAAAGTCATTAAGCCGTAAAAGAAAATGGCGTAAAATATCTGATAACGATATATGCTTTTTTGTTCCGAATGAGGTGAAAATCTCATTACTTCATTCTCAATATCCTCATCGTGCCCTTCTACATTAGTAAATGAGTGATGTAATACGTTGTGTTGAATTTTCCAAGTAATGTGGTAAGCACCAAGAGCGTTCATTAAGTACCCAAAAAACTTATTCACTTTTTGGTTTCTAGAATAAGAACTGTGATTGGCATCGTGCATAATCGACAATCCGATACCCGACATGCCTAAGCCCATTAAAAGCCACATTGCAAGCAATGGCCAAAATGTAGTGAATACACCAGAAATTATTAATACAAGAGGAATAAAGTACAAGCCAATCATTGCAGCCGTCTTAATCTTCATGTTTAAATTGGCATATTTCGAGATATTATTATCCTTGAAATATTGGTCAACGCGTTTCCTTAATTCTTTATAGAACTCAGGCCGGTCTTGGATGTTAAACTTTACTGTAGGTGCTTTCATAGGGTCGTTGTGCGTATACAACTGGAATAAAGGTGCAAGTTAAGAATTTATATCGCACTAAAATAATAAGTGATGAACACTTTTATAACAGTCTGGTTGTCAATAGTGAAAAGTAGGTGTTTTTTATTGGAGAAACATAAATAGAAGTGCGCCTATATGAATGATTAAAGATGAAAGAACATTTTTATCACCTTTGTAAAACTTAATTAGTGTTTTTATCAGCATAATTAGAATAAATAGGGGGATAATGATTGTAATTATCATCATGTTTAATCCCTTTTCGGGACCCGATGGAATTACTTGTTCGGCTATTAATAATATTACTATAAGTGCAACATATTGAGCAACGGTAATTGCAGCGTTTTTAAAATGTGGATTTTTCACGCTTTGGCCTTTTTTATAATGACGAACGCTAATGTGAATAATATAACCGTTGCACCGATCCTGAATCTCCAATCTGTAAAATCGAACTTCTTTTTAAACCTAAACTTCATTGTAGGATAAGCTACCGATGTGGTATGGGCACGGTCAACCGAATCAATTGTTATTGAGTGGTAATTGCGTTGTTTTTCATTCTGTCCGAATAATAGCGTGTTATTTAGAGATGAAAGCGAGGCACTTTTATAGGTGAAAAGGTATTTGAACGCATGTGCATGTCCGTCATTCTTTAGTTCTTGTATGTAATCGAGTTTGTTTGTATCCCCATATGCAATATAGAGAACCAGTGTCTTTTTTACATAATCGAACAATGCGGCATCAAATTCAGATTTTACTGTTGCTGTTTCCAGAGATGGATCAAATGCAATTAACGCGTTTCTTAGTGTCCATGGAAATTCAGCTTCAATTGTAATTACTTTTCCCTGCTCAATAGCAAAATGAGCCTCAGTAGCCTCATAAGCGCTTATTCGAGTACATAATAGGCAACCAAGAAATAGAAGAATAAAAAGCTTCCGCACTAGTTTATAGTAAAATCATTAGAAGGGGTTTCTTTAAAATATCTTGGAATGGAAGGAAAGTCGTCGGTGATTACATAATAATATGTCCCGGCTGGGAATTCAGGTGTTACGCCTGTTCTGCCATTGGCCTCATCCAAATCGCCTAAACCCGAAACATACTGATAGTCGTTTGAATAAACACCGTTATATGCATCGCACGGGGCAGATTCTCCGTCTCCAGGTCTGTCGCCAGATTTAAGCTCATAGCTAGGAAACATTTCTTCAACCGCCGAAGTAATATCGGAAGCCGAACTATAGGCATACTTATAATATATAGGAAACCCATCTGCAGCATATCCAATTAAAGTCATTTCGGTAGTAGAAATATTTAAAGCGGATATATAAAGTTCTGGAGAACCATGATAATGATATTTACCCGTTGGCTGTACGTGAGCGTTGTTGCAGTCCAGTCCAATATTCACATTCAACGCTTCTAAATTCCATTCCCAGTTTACATTCAGGGCTAAGATTGCGTGCGGAAAAGGTTCTGCTGCAATAGGATCGACCTCTATGCCACTAAATAAAATTCCGAACGAATATTGAGATCCTCCAAGAGATGCAGTACTCAATAGTGCGGTAAAACTGCCCGTTGCTGTGGGGTAGGTGGTAATGTTGTATGTTTCTGTTACTTCTTGAATTGCATTGGGATTAAGTGACCCCGAAGCGCTTCCAAAGAGCCCAGCTTTATGTGCAGGAATGGAATTGGTAGTAATTTCTCTCTTAGACCCGTTAACTACTTCTGAATAAATAGGCGTAAATGATAACGTTTCTAAAGAGCTACCTCTAGATGCATCTAAAGCTTGATCGGATGTGCAAGTTGTATCGTCTTCGTCCTCGTCTTTGTTGCAACCAACGCTATTTAATAGAATTCCAGCAAATAAGCACCTAATCAATAATCTGTTTATCAATATGTATTTAAAATGGAATTTAAAAGTAATATTTTCTGTTCGAAATATGAACGGCTAATTGCGTTGGTCCCAATCAGAATCGATGTTTTTATCCACGAAATAATTGTATGCAACAGTTAGCAGTAATACAAACAATGCCCCGCCAAGCCCAATAGCCACGCTTTCATAAGTTTTTAAGCTGAATGATATTCGAATGAATATAGTGGCCAGTACGAAAGCGGAATATCTAAAGATATGAAGGTATTCGTTTGAGTACCTCAGGGCAAAAAGCACAATTACGATGTCGCTAAATATTAGAATGGTATAAAATGCCTCGAACGACTTGTTGTAAGCCAGCGAATCGAAAGCTAATTTATTTTCGCCATGCTGAGCGAAGGAAATAATATCGAGCACACCAATAATAATAAAAGACGCCATTAGTAAAAGTGCGAGCACCTTTTTAAAATGGATAAATCCAATCTGATCGTCGTCGTTCAGCGTAAGTCGGGTGTGCTTTTGAAGTTTGTAGGTGTAGTTTACTATAATAAAGATGAGCAAACCGCCAATGCCGTAGCAAAACATGTTTCGCAATGGTTCGGATGCCAACGACCAATCTGCCATATCGTGGATTTTACTAAACTCCTTAAAACCGGCTCTTAGAAAAATCAAGGACAACAGTTCGTATTGTTTTAGATTGGCTTGAGCTACCGATTTGGGTAGAACAAAAATCAAACTAAACAGCTCCATAATTAGTAGAAGTGTAAAGGAGATTTCGATTGCAAAAAATGGATTCTTAAAGAATTCGTTTTCCACTTGGATGATTTCAAGCGAGGTAAGGCCATAAAATATAAAACCAAGAATAAAGCTGATAACGAGCATGTTACTCATCGCTTTTTGTGCAGGTTTCCCATCCCAAAACTGGTCTATTCTATCGTAGATTGAACTTATAGATTTTCTAATTGTATTCACTACTTCCTCCTTTAATTCTAAAAAGTCGGCAAACGTAATCAATAAAACAGACCACTTCCAAATAAATTAACGAATATTCGCTAAAAAGTTTGTTGTGCTCCTGTTTATAGGAGGTTGGTTGTGGGAAATATTAATTGGATTGTGCCTTGTAAGGCGAATAGGCAGGTTACTTCTTAACGAAGTTCTCCATCTTATTGTCGTAGCACAGGTAGTACAGCCCTTCGTCGAGTTCGGCAACATCTACTTTCTGCGAACTTCCTTTTGAAACAATGATTCCCAGCTCATCAAATATTTCGTATTGAGTAGATTCTGTAAAATTTATTTCTGAAGTAGGTTTTTTAGGACTAAAATCGATTTTTCTCATCTGTTCAAAAATGGTAATCTGAACCATGCCTCTGGCTTTGCACTTTGAATAGCTCTTTGCCATGAGTCGATATAAATTCATTCCAGTATGACTTGATAATTGATATTCAACTAATAATTCACCTTGATTTTTAGTTTTCAAAGTGTCCCAAGTAACCCATTTATTCCATTTGAACTGTTGAATTAGCACATTGCCGTCGGGGTAATTAACAACTCCTTTAATCAAACCATCATCGTTGCACGTAACCGAGATGTTGTCTTTCATATCTGCGCAAATATTGGTTTCAGCTTGAGGCCATCCAGAAAGAGAAGAAACTATTAAAACTAAAACAAGAAGATATTTCATATTCGAATACTATTTTTCGCATTGAAAACTTTCAATGCTTTTCTAGTACGTAAATAGTTAGAAAGAGGTTAGCGAGAAATCGCTTATTTTTCGTCGTTGGCAATACATGTTACTTCAAACTTGCAGCAAGAAGCCTTTTTGTGTTCGCAATTACCGTCGACACAGATGTTTTTTGTGGCCCAGCCATCGCACGTACCATCTCCATAATCTACCAAAGCAACGGTTTTGCCATCCTTTACATATTTAACAAAGCCTTGCACAATGCAACCACACGACTCGTCAACAACTAATGGCTTAACGATGTATTGTGTAACACCATCAGCTATTTGGTATGGATCTTCGTATTCATTTGATAAACATTCAATACATTCTTTAATTTTGCAACCTGCATAATCTGCTTTCATCCTTTGTCTTTCTTATCCCAATCTTTTTCGCAAGCAGATAAAATGGTGAGAATAAGTACAATTAGTAACGTTGATTTGAAGTTCATACTCGTTTTATTAAGAGGATTATAGGATCAAGATATAACTGTTTAAAGGAACAATATTTACGGCAGAATTGAAAGAATGTTTATTTTATTGCACTTATGCGTAAACCGCGGATTTCCGACGGTTTTTTGACTATCTTTGCACGCTCAAAAATAAATAGATATGGAAGGGATAAGAAACATTGCGATTATAGCTCACGTTGACCACGGGAAAACAACATTGGTAGATAGAATCATAGAATCATGTAACGTATTGTCTGATAGGGACGAACGAGACGAGTTGATTTTAGATAATAATGACTTAGAACGAGAACGTGGAATTACAATCGTTTCCAAAAACGTTTCTGTAACTTATAAAGGCACTAAAATTAACATCATCGATACACCTGGTCACGCCGATTTTGGTGGTGAAGTAGAGCGTGTTTTAAAAATGGCTGATGGCGTTCTGTTATTAGTTGATGCTTTTGAAGGCCCAATGCCTCAAACAAGATTTGTACTTAGCAAGGCGCTTGAGCTTAACCTTAAACCAATTTTGGTTATTAATAAGGTAGACAAAGAGAACTGTAAACCAGATGAAGTACTTGAGAAGGTATTTGATTTGATGTTTAACTTGGATGCAACTGAAGATCAATTAGAATTTGAAACCATTTATGGTTCGTCTAAACAAGGTTGGATGAGCACAGATTGGACCAAACGAACTGAAGATATTTTCCCTTTATTGGATATGATCCTTGATCAAATTCCTGAAACTCCAATGATTGAGGGAACTCCTCAAATGCAAATTACATCATTAGACTTCTCAAGCTTTGTTGGTCGAATTGCAATTGGAAGGGTTTTTAGAGGAACTTTAAAAATTGGCACCGATTACATACTTTGTAAAAGAGATGGTGTAAACAAGAAGATAAGAATTAAAGAATTACAAGTGTTTTCAGGATTGGGTAAGGAGACTGTAAAAGAAGTAAGGTGCGGAGATATTTGTGCAATTGTTGGTATTGACGATTTTGAAATTGGAGATTCAATAGCTGATTTAGAAAATCCAGAGCCATTAGAAAGAATTGCTGTTGATGAACCAACAATGAGTATGCTTTTTACAATTAACAACTCACCTTTCTTTGGTAAGGAAGGCAAGTTTGTTACATCTCGTCATTTAAGAGATCGTTTGTATAAAGAGATCGAAAAGAACTTGGCTTTAAGAGTTGAGAAAACTAATTCGGAAGATAAATTCACAGTTTTTGGTAGAGGAATTCTTCACTTGTCTGTTTTAATTGAAACAATGAGAAGGGAAGGATACGAACTACAAGTTGGTAAGCCAACTGTAATTGAAAAAGTAATTGATGGCGTAAAATGCGAGCCTTACGAAACATTGGTTATCGATGTGCCTGAAGAATTTAGCGGTAAAGCAGTAGAGCTGGTATCTATGAGAAAAGGTGACATGCTAGTTATGGAGCCTAAAGGTGATTTACAGCACTTAGAGTTTACTATCCCTTCTAGGGGTTTAATTGGACTAAGAAATAAAATGCTTACAGCTACATCAGGTGGTGCTGTTATGACGCATCGTTTCTCGAGCTTCGAGCCACATAAAGGTGATATAAACGATAGCAACAAAGGTTCGTTGGTATCTATGGAAGCTGGATCTGTAACTGCATTTGCGCTTAACAAATTACAAGATAGAGGCAAGTTTTTTGTTGCTCCTGGCGATGTTGTTTATAAAGGGCAGGTTATTGGCGAGCATTCTAGAGACAACGATTTAGATCTTAATCTTGTAAAAGGAAAGCAATTAACCAACATGCGTAAGTCTGGTACAGATGCGGGTGTTAATATTGCACCAGCAATTCGTCATTCATTAGAAGAGGCTATGGAGTACATCAGAGCCGATGAATACTTAGAGGTTACGCCAGCTAGCCTTCGTATGAGAAAAATCTCTTAATAAAACCACTATGAATAAAAAGGATGTTCATCAGCAATGCATGGCCATCCTTGATATTCGGGTTGAAACTGTTCAAAATGCGATTCGGCAAGCAAGCGAATCGGCTACCAACGAAACAAAAAGTTCTGCTGGCGACAAGCACGAAACAGGCAGAGCAATGGCTCAGTTAGAACAGGAAAAAAACGCCGTTCAATTATCAGAAGCACTTAAGCTAAGAGCGGCTTTGAATGGTATCGATCCTTCAGAAGTACATACAGAAGCCAATATAGGATCTCTAATTACCACTAACATGGCAATATTTTATTTGTCGGTTGGTTTGGGGCAAGTTAAAGTAGAAGAGGAGGAGGCGATGGTAATATCTATTGCATCTCCAATTGGAGCTTTATTGGTTTCAGCCAAGGTTGGCGACACCATTTCTTTTAACGGAAAAGAAATTAAAGTAATTGAAATATCTTAATTCAGATTGGCTATTGATTCAAAACCTGCAATGCTCTGGCAGTTTTATCTGCATCCAAATATTTATTGATATATAAGTTGGCACCAAGTTTCTTGGCTCGGTTATAATCCGAATCTAATTCGGATGTTGATACCACCACAATGGCTGGACGATTAGAAGCCTTGGTTTCTACTGTGTTAAATTCCTTCATAAATTCGAAACCATCCATAACCGGCATTTTAATGTCGAGGAAAATAATATCGGGATAACCCTTGTTATTTTTCTTCTGATCGCTCAAATAATTAAGCGCGATTTGTCCGTTGCTTTTCCAAGTTGTTTTGTCAGTCACATTCATTTTTTCCAGCAATCGCATGTGCAGAAAGCTAGTTGTTTCATTGTCTTCGATGATGAGGATTTCCTTGAGCATAGTTCAGTATTTTGTAGCGGTAGAACTAAAATACATAACGATATACGCCGATACGTTAATTTTCTGTGAAGCACAGCAACTAGTCGGTGAAATATTGTTAATTCGGTAAGCGCAATTATAATTATCTTATTCTAAATGCTTTTTATTGGCAATAGGGTGGGGTGTGAATTAGGGCAACCAAGAAGATTCAGATGTATTTATAGACGCAATTCTGTTCCTTCCCTTACAGACTTATCCTTTCTTTAGCATATTCCTTTGTTATGCCACTTTTTAGATGAGCTAACGGGATTTTTTCTAGTCCATCATTAATAGTAAGGAGCGTGGCATGCTGAACAATATTCATGATTGAACCACCCGATAAATTGTATTCGCTTGCAATGTGGGATAGGTTAACATCACCATCAATTGGATACAACTTAGGGATTGCGTTATTCCAAAGTTGAATTTGTTCCGCTTTAGTTGGCATTGCAAAGTGAATCATTGTTTGGAACCTCCGCGAAAACGCTTCATCAATATTGTCTTTCTTGTTCGACGCTAAAATTACCAAGCCATTGTAATCTTCAATTCGTTGAAGCAAAAAGGATACTTCTTGGTTGGCATACCTGTCGTGAGAATCTTTAACTCCGGTTCGTTTTCCAAACAAAGCATCTGCTTCATCAAAGAAAAGAATCCAGCCTTTTCCTTCGGTCTGATCCAACACCGGTCCTGAGTTCTTTTCGGTTTCCCCAATGTATTTAGACACTATTAAAGATAAATCTACTCGAAATACCTCCTTATTTACAATTTTACCTAGCAATGCAGCCGTAAGCGACTTTTCTGTTCCTGGAGGGCCGTAAAACAGGGCTCTATAGCCACGTTTAATAGGAGGTCTATCGCCCCAAGCTTCCATTAACGTTTTTTTGTGGGTAATCCACATTCTTACTTCCTCAATTTGTTGGGTTACATTGGCGGCAAGCACCAATTCGTGCCATTCGTAAGTGGTGGTAATTTGCACTGCAGGAAACGAATTACTAAACTCAGGCAGCATGGGTACATCTTCCATTAGGTGGTTAATAACTCATGTTACGCATCGTTAAGCCACTTTTGCTAAATTGGGTGTTAATAACTGTTGTACTTCGGTTGTTGCTTTTTTCATTGCCATAATATTTATGTAGCGTTTTAGGCAAAAATGATTTTTACCCTTCCTCATTTTA
>JABSPQ010000043.1 GCA_013214205.1 Flavobacteriales bacterium | reverse complement strand
GAATACATTAATTGGTATAATACAAGCAGGTTGCACTCCAGTTTAGGGTATTTAACTCCATTAGAAAAGGAAATAGAATTAAGAGGAATTATTAACAAAGCGGCCTGATAAAAATTGTCTCGAATTTATTAGCTACTCCAGTTCCCGTTGTATCTTGCCATGAGGCATTAAAAACGTTTCTAAATTCAAAATCATTAATGTCGTCGTTATTTAAATCGATGAAGTATGTATCGTTAAGAATGGTAGTATCGGGATCTAAGTTGGTATAAATAATTTCGGCTTTAGCAATGAGTGAAACTGCTAGTGTACTACCTGCTACGAAGGAATATGCTGCTAGTTTGTTTTGAACTTTAGAGAAACTCATGTTTAAAATTTGGATTGAAATGATATGGTAAATATGTATTACACCAAACTAATGTGGAGTCCTAAGGTTTAAGGAAACAAATCATCTTATTCTATTTGCAAAAGAATGTCGAATGTCGATCACGAATTCTGAAGATTGAACTAATAAGACCGAATTCTCTTAATCCTTATTGCCTGATAGAAGTTATCCCCTATTCCAAAATCACTTTTTTAGTATCCACACCATTTTGCCCTGCTACACTTACTACATATACTCCGCTCCCATTCAACACGATTTTATTAGCTCCTTGTTTAAGCCGATCGGTATGTACCTGCTTACCCATGCTATCGTAAATTTTAACGCTAGCAGATCCTGCTTCTGAGTTTATGTAGATTGATTTTCCAAAACTGTAAACATCATTCAACTTTTTGATGGTTTCAGTAACCCCTGTAAAGTCCTCTATCATTATTTCTTTACCAGCTTCGCTTTCGTAAGCGAAATCTTTAATTGTAAGTGTTAAGCTATCCGCAGCCACATCAAACCGCACCCAGCCATAATGAATATTGCCATCAACTCTTAATTTAATCCCAATGTAATTATCGGTTGTACCACCTTTAATTGCAGCAGAGTCGCTATTGTGCCCAACATTTGAGGGATCATCAGGAAAAAGTTCGTAGGAGTACATCGTTTTTGCAATTACTTCTACAGAAAACCAACTACTTGCCGGCGTATAGAATCGTTTTGCACTCGGAATGATGTCTCCAGCATCCATTGAATAAACCCTTACTGAAGTTAGCCCTCCTCCATAAGTAGAAGTCCACCACCAGCCATAGGCTGCAACGCCATTGCTGTTAAGGGGTTTTAAGTAGGCTGTATAAGATTGAATTAACCACCCCGAACCAGCTGTATTGGTTATTGAATTAAATGATTGATGAATAAACTCAAAATCATTTACCTCGTCGCTATTTAAATCA
Organism: Flavobacteriales bacterium; assembly: GCA_013214205.1. Taxonomy (GTDB): domain Bacteria; phylum Bacteroidota; class Bacteroidia; order DT-38; family DT-38; genus DT-38. Next base: position 251 of record JABSPQ010000043.1, on the reverse strand, counting down.
ATGGAATAGGTATCCATATCAACAGTAACATCAGGGTTGATTGGAAAAGCCGGTCAATGTGACCACCCCATACCGGAACAATGTGACCAGTGATTTCCGGACTAATGTGACCAGGTGATACCGGAGTATTGTGACCACCTAAAAAAGAGCAAATTATCATAAGCTATTGAAGCGTTAAATTTCAGGTTATTCAACAAACCTAACTTGAAATTATGGCGGCAAAATCAATAGATATGAACAGATTAAGAAGT
>JABSPQ010000428.1 GCA_013214205.1 Flavobacteriales bacterium | reverse complement strand
TTATTGGAAAAACGATAAGGGTAAGTTGTATTTGTTCTGCTACGAATTTGGTTTTATATCAACCAAGGACAATGGAAAGGATAAATATCTTCTAATCCAATGGCAAGACTATATGAATTAATCTTATCTGCTTATAACAACTCAGAATCAGTAGATCTTTAGTTTGTGGTTTATTTTTTGTATCTTTCGGGATGGAAAAAATAGATTTAAGAAGCGTCTTAGACCAAGAAAGAAATATCATAAGACGAGATGCGGTCAAGATGATAAAACGAGGGGATAAGAAAAAGGATATAGCCAACTTTTACGGAGTGCATGTCAATACTGTTAGGGATTGGTGGAAGGAGTACAAAAAAACAGGAGCCAAATCATTAACCTATAAGAAACGAGGAGCCAAATCAGAGAATAAAAAACTACTGAGTAGTAAGCAGGAGCATGAAATTCAACAAATGATAACTGATACCATGCCAGATCAATTAAAATTGGATTTTGCGTTATGGACAACAAGAGCAATAAAGGAATTGATAATGCGTGAATTTAATATTTGTATAGGTAGAAGAGCTATCGGTAATTATCTTAGAAACTGGGGTTTCACACCTCAAAAGCCAAAGAAAAGAGCTTACGAACAGAGTTCTTCGAAAGTTAAAAAATGGTTAGAAGAAGAATATCCATCAATAAAAAAGAAGGCAAAAGAGCAAAAATCAACGATACATTGGGGAAATGAAACAGGTGTTAGAAACACAAATCAACATGGTCGCTCTTATACTCCTAAAGGGAAAACCCCAATAAAAAAACATATGTCAAAACGTTTTTCAATCAATATGATATCCACAGTTACCAATCAAGGGTTGGTTCAATTTATGATTTATAAAGAAAATATGAATACAGATGTATCAATAAGGTTTTTAGAGCAACTTATTAAATATCAAGACAATAAAGTCTTTTTAATCTTAGATAATTTAAGAGTTCATCAAAGTAAAATTATTAAAGAATGGGAAGAAGAACATGAAGCTGAGATTGAGTTATTTTATCTACCGTCCTAATCTCCAGATAGGAATCCAGATGAATATTTGAACTGCGATTTAAAGTATGATTTATCTGACAAGCCTGCTCCGAAAACGGTTGAAAAATTGAAAGAAAATTTAGAAAGTCATAGTCATATGAATATGCTGCAAGAAAATAGTGATAGGGTCGTAAAATATTTTAACCATCCAAGCATAAAATATGCAGCTTAAAAACTAAACGTGTATTAATACGATATTAATAAATAATAGGCCTATAAAAAGGTTTGGATATGAAGCACCTACATTTGTAATGAATCAATTATTATTTAACCCAGAAGTTGCATTTATGAGTTGAATTCAGCAAACATTAAAATCGGTTTAACTCCTTTACATGAAAATTGGATTAGAAAAGGCTGGAAGAGCCAACGCTGAAAGCGTTTTAGTTCAACAGTTCAGTAAACTGCATTATCCTGTTTAAAGCTATTACAATATCAAATACAGGTAAATATACATGTATTTATTCTTTCCGAAAAGTTGATTGAATCTAAATTTAATTCGAATCTTAAAATCGCCGGAATGCATTCCTTGTACTAAATTGAAGTTGCTTACTTTAGATTCAAGAATAAATACCTTACATCAAAATAGTAGAAGGATGAAGTGTCTTTTCAATTCGGCTGTAGCTATCGCCCTTGTCTTCGCAACTGTTTCAAACATCAAAGCAAGCCAAGTAGACTACCGCATAAACCAAATGGCGGCGGAAAACATCGCTAGTATTTGGCCAGACACTGTTACAAACGCTGCTGGAATTTCTGGTTATGCGATGGCATGTTTTTACAACGATACCAACATTGAAATTGCGAATAGGTTAATCAATCGTTTTCATGATGAGTTTCCTGTACCTGATGCTACTGGCGAAGATTTCGATTCGTATTTCTGGCTCCACATTGTTTGGAGAATCTATGGCGACTCGGCCATGAATACTAAACTATCGGAAACAGTAAAAATCAACATCGAAGAAATGATGTGGAATTTCATTAATCACAGAAGTACAATAAGTAATGCCACCGGAAGCGTATGGCGAATAGACGACAGCGAAAACCACGATGCAATGCAAAAAGGAAGCTATTTAATTTGTACGGAAGCCTTAAAAAACTCTGCGTCGTACGGACCAGATGTGCTTCTTAACGATGGCAATTCAATTCAGGATCATACAGAAGCATGGAGTGAGTATTTTAAGGAATACTTTATAGTTAGGGCCAAAGAAGGCATTAACGTCGAAATAGCAAGTCCTACTTACTCCAAATATACACTAGGGGTTTACCACAATATAATGGACTTAGCCGAAGATTCTGTTCTAAGGGAAATCGCCAAAAATTTCATGGATTTGTATTGGGCAGATGTTGTTAGCGATTGGGCAATGTCGGGGTTTAGAGGAGGAGCGGAGACCCGTTGCTACAAGGATCATTACATGAAAGTTAACGCGCAATTATCATCTTTAACATGGGCGTACGGTTGGCACGAAAACGCTAACACGGCAAGATTGTACGAATTTATTGTTGCAACAAGCTCTTACCGTCCTCCAACTATTTTGGAGGCAATAGCTACAAATACAACCAAACCAAGTTACATGTATACTTCTCGAAGGTTTGGGTTGGATCCAACAGCTACATACCTTGTTGAGTTCGACGGTGGCAATTCGCACATAAGAAGAGATACTTATGTTACACCAGATTATACGATGGGAACATTAACCATCGACATGAGCAAAGATTACATCAAATTGCTCGATCAGAATAGGGCAATGGGTGTGTACTTCTCATCTGCAGTAAACGACCGCGTTGTGGTTCACGGAGATGGGCAGGCGCAAGATGGAAGAACTGGTTACAATGAAATAAACGGTGCGTGTGTGCCAAGCTGCATGGTTGTTCAGCGAGATTACAATTTTAATAATTCGAACGGAACTGACATTTTTCTGTCTCAAACTATTTGGGACAACCACATAGATACCAATAACTGGCTTTTCTCTTATACGGATAGCGCATATATCGGAATTAAAATAGCTGGTACATTCGGACACATAGACTCCATTACCCAATATGGTTATATGAGAAAACTAGTCAGAAAAACAATGCCAATCATAATACAGTTGGGTCAGGCGGCTAACTATAGCAGTTACCACGATTTTCAAGACGATGTTATGGACAACTATTATTCGATGGATAATGGTGTAATAGACTATACCAGCAATGCAGGCGACACACTTACTTTTTATTTACCGCAAAATGCACCAAAAGTGAATGGGGTTGCTGTAGATTTAAACCCAACAATGCTTTACGATAGCCCATACTTATCGATGGTACATGGCGAGGATACAGCAACTGTAAGTTATAGTGGCTACCCCGATTATAAAATTCCTTTTACGCTAGATGGCCTAAGTGGAATAGCGAAAAAAAACAGATTGCACGGAGTTTCCATTTATCCCAATCCTACAAACGGAGCTGTAAATGTACATTTGGGCAACTTGAAAAATACCACAGTGAGCTTATTGGATGTGCAGGGAAAACTGATTTCGAAAGAAGCTGGGATTAATAAGCCTTCACATCAATTAAACATTAAAGGCGTACCGGGCATCTACTTTATAAGGGTTGATTCGGAAAATGGTTCGGCAGATTTTAAGGTGCTAAAGGAATAATCTATTTGATCTTGATAACCACCTTACCTTTTGCCCTGCCAGTTTTTTGATAGGCGAGTGCTTGAGTGCTTTCCGAATATGAAAACGATTTATCAATGATCGGTTTAATCTCTTGGCGCTCAATCATCCTTTTTATCTCTGCCAATTCAGTTCCATTGGGCCGCATCACTGTAGACTTATAAATTGCTGATTTAGCCCTGGCTTGTTTGGTGACTTTTCGTCTCATAAATAATAAAACGAGTCGAATAACCCAATTCATATTAAACGCTTTTGCCGTATCGTCGTCCACGTTTTGCCCAACAATACTCAAAAGTGTACCGCCTTTTTTTAACACTTTAAAGGCATCTAATTTGTAATTGTCGCCAAGTGTATCAAACACCAAGTTTACATCTTTAACTGCTTCTAAATAACTTTCTTTGGTGTAATCTATAACTACATCAGCTCCTAAGTCTTTTACCCAAGCTACGTTTTTAGTGCTGGTGGTGGTGTAAATGAATGCTCCTTTCAATTTTGCATATTGTATGGCAAAACTACCCACGCCACCAGAACCGGCATGTATTAAAACACGATCGCCAGATTTGAGATTGGCCTTTTTAAAACTTTGAACCACCGTTAATCCAACAAGTGGGAGGCAGGCAGCATCGTGTAAACTAATGTTAGTAGGTTTAAGCGCAATAAAATCGCTTTCTATGGCAACATACTCGGCAATAGATCCAGGGGTCTTAGAGGGAAGCGCACCGAATACTTCGTCGCCAATTTCAAAATTAACAACGCTTTTACCTTTTTCAACTACAGTACCAGCAACATCATAACCAACGCCCGAAGGCAGTTTTAACTTTAAAAAGCCTTTGATGTTTCCGTTAATCACTTTAAAATCTACAGGATTAACACTGGCTGCATGTACTTCTATTAATACCTGATGTTTGGTAATGTTGGGTGTATCAATTTCGTTGTGCACTAACTGATCTTCCAGTTCTCCGTACCCTTTAAATTGCAATGCTTTCATAAATAGTTTTTTGGTAATCGCTTCTTTCCTCAAATTCCGTAAGCCAGTTTAGCACCCGCTATTTGTTCTTCTTCAGTTGTTTCAGGATAAAGCACGTACTTGGGCGCAAGTATAGGTTTAGCTTGCTCAACGGTTATTTTAGTAATGGTTGCAAAAGAAAATTTCCCGCCAGTCATTTTTAACAAAACCTTTTCTCTTTCCGAAAAGTCTAAATTAGTTTTATCGATAATTTTAGCGCTGCCCTTTATTTGAAATCCTTTCTGAACAAGTATGTCGATAACACACACACACACACACATTTTTATTCGATTTTATATTCGTTAATAGTACCAGAGAAATTAGTCCTGTTGTTATTTAAAGTTTCTGGTTCATGTCAATGTACTTCAACATTACGCTAAAGCATAGGGATAGGTCGTTTGTTTTAGAATTTAAGACTAAGAGAAATCCTTTTTCTTGGGATGTCTAAATCAATAATCATAGCTTCTACTTCTTGGCCAAGCGAGAGCACTTCGCTGGGGTCTTTAATAAATGTATTGGTAATTTGCGAAATATGCAGCAAACCACTTTCTTTGATTCCAATGTCTACAAAGGCTCCAAACTTGGTTAGGTTATTAACCAGTCCATTCACTTTATTCCCAATTTTTAAATCGGTAATGGTATTTAGGCCTTCAGTAAAATGAAACACGCTAGCAGCTCCTCTAGAGTCTAAACCTGATTTTTTGAGTTCCACAATAATATCCTTGAGCGTGGGCATTCCGATTTTATCGGTTACGAAGTTGGTAAGCTCAATTTGGTTGATCAATTCATCATTCTTAATTAATTCTGTTAGGCTCACGCCCAAAGGTCGAGACATTTTTTCTACCAATTTGTACGACTCTGGATGAACACCAGTGTTATCCAAAGGGTTTGAGCCGTCTGCTACCCGAAGAAAGCCAGCAGATTGTTCGAATGCTTTAGCACCCATTCGTGGAACTTTTAACAGTTCTTGTATGGATGTAATTCCTTTATTCTCATTCCTATATTGTATAATGTTTTGAGCGAGGGTAGACCCCAAACCTGATATATAGGACAGTAAGTGATAGCTGGCTGTATTTAAATTTACACCAACTTTATTCACACAATTTATTACAACTTGATCCAACTTGTTTTTCAGTTTAGGTTGATTTACGTCGTGTTGATATTGTCCTACACCAATGCTTTTGGCATCTATTTTTACTAGTTCTGCTAAGGGATCCATTAACCTTCTGCCTATAGAAATAGCGCCTCTTACAGTTAAGTCTAAATTGGGGAATTCGTTTCTTGCAGTTTCACTCGCAGAGTAAATAGATGCTCCACTTTCATTAACCAAATAACAAGGGATGTCGGCAGAAACAAAACTCGAAAGCCATTTAAGCGATTCTTTACCCGCAGTTCCATTTCCAATGGCAATAGCTTCTACTTGGTGGCTTTTAATGAGATTTAAGATGATTTGTTTTGCCTCTTCTATATTTGGGTTTGGAGGATGTAGAAATATGGTTTTATTGGCCTTAAAGTTTCCTTTTCTATCCATAACGGCAATTTTGCAACCACTTCTAAATCCAGGATCTAAAGCCAGCACCCTTTTTTCGCCAAGTGGAGCAGCTAAGAGTAGTTGTTTCAGGTTTTCAGAAAAAACTTCAATGGCTTCGTCATCAGCCTTAGCTTTTGCTTCCTTCCTAAATTCGTTACTTATGGCTGGGATCACAAGTCTTTTTAAACTGTCTTGTAATGCCAATATAACTTCAACTGTGCATTCCGATTTATGCTTAACAAAGTATCTTGTTAATCTACCTTCTAATCGCTCTTCATCGATTTCTATTTTTACACGAAGAAATTTTTCTTCTTCGCCACGATACATCGCCAATAAACGATGGGAGGGGATCCTGTCTAATGATTGAGAGAAGTCGAAATAGTTTTTGTATTTATCTGCTTCATCTTTCGTGCTCTTTATCAGTTTAGAACTTAGCTGTGCAGTACGTGTAAAAACTTCTCTTGCAATTTCTCTAGCTACCTTATGTTCACTGATGTTTTCGGCTATAATATCTCTCGCTCCACTTAAAGCCTGATCGGTATTGGTGATCGTTTCATTCAAAAACTGTCTGGCTGTTTGTCTTAGGTTTCGGGTTTTCGATCGAAATATAACCTCTGCTAATTCTTCTAAACCAGCCGCTCTGGCTTGGGCTGCTTTGGTGGTCTTTTTTCGTTTATAGGGTAAGTAAATGTCTTCTAGAATTATTGGGTCCCAAGTATTTTTAATTTGAGTTTTAAGGGCGCTGTTTAGTTTGCCTTGCTCTTCGATGGTATTCAGAATATAACTTTTCCGCTCTATTAATTCTTTAACAACCTTGTAAGTATTATCAATGTAGGCTACTTCAACTTCGTCTAAAGAGCCAGTCATTTCTTTTCTATATCTCGAAATGAACGGAATAGTGGCACCTTCGTCAAGTAATTTAATGGTGTTAATAATAGATTTTTCACCAAGTTGTGTGCGCGATTTTACAAAATCAAGAATAGGCTTTTCCAAGTACAATGTGTTTTACACAAAAGAACAAAAATATCTATAGTAACCAACTAGTGTTTGCTGGCTATTCTGGCTTCACGTCGGGCAGGTATCATTTGTGCCTGTTGCCATTGTAAATAACAACTTACTGATTGCTTTGATAAATTTAATTGCTTCCGAATAATATTTAAGAACAATATACAGATTAGCCTTTCAACCGAGTTGCCCTTAGAATAACTACTTTTGCATCATTATGATTGAAATTGGTAAAACCACTACACTTACTGTAGCTAGAATAGAAGAACCAGGCGCTTTTTTAAGCGATGGAGGGAATGAGTTTGCACTTTTACCGTCTTCTCAGATGGATAAAGGCATTAACGTTGGTGATGAGATAGCTGTTTTTGTATACACTGATGCAGAAGAGAAATTGATGGCCACCACGAAAAAGCCAATATTTGAGGTGAATGAATTGGCTTTTCTCGAGGTAACAGAGCAAACTTCTTTTGGTGCTTTTGCCAATTACGGTTTGCCGAAAGAATTGCTAATTCCCAATAGCCAACAAATAGAGGACCTCGAAATTGGCGACCGCTGCTTAACTTATCTTTTCGTTGATGAAAAAACGAAGCGTTTGGTTGGAAGTACCAAGTTGCACAACTTTTTGAATAACGATGAAATAACGGTTGCAAATGGCGATGAAGTAGATCTAATTGCTTGGTCAGAATCTGACCTTGGTATAGAAGTGGTTATCAACAACAAACATCTAGGTTTAGTGTATGCCAATTCAATATTTCAACCAATAAAGGAGGGAGATAGGTTGAAAGGCTACATCAAGGAGGTTCGTGAAGACAATCTCATCGATGTAACAATTCAGAAGAGTGGTTACGCCAATATAGCACCTTCTTCAAAAGTTTTATTGGAAAAACTTATTGCCAGCGATGGATTCTTGCCTTTTAATGATAAAAGCAATCCCGAGACGATTAAGTATGAACTTCACATGAGCAAGAAAACCTTTAAGAAGTCGGTAGGGTGGCTCTATAAGCACAAAATGATTCGCATTGAAGATGACGGAATTTATTTTATTTCAGCTGATCCTGCTTATGATGAAGTCAAAGCGAAAGCTAATTTTACTAAGCCCAAAGCAAAGCCTGTTGCTGAAAAGCCTGTGATAGTAAACACGGAACCATCTGCCGCTATAGCTAAGGAGGACAAGGAAGAAACTGAACCTGAAAAACCTAAAGCTTCTGTCTCTGTAAAGAAGAGTTACTCGTTTAAGGATGGGAAGATTATTAAAAAGGATTAACCGTTATTTCTCAGTATCTAATTGTAGTAATACTATAGCTACAGCACTTGTAAACAAAGAGTTTATTCTGTAAGTCAAGAATCTAAGTTATCGTTTCTGTTGCTAGGGTTCTTTTTGACTAGGTAATGCGCGGTTTCACCATTATTATTCTTTTTAGTAACTCATGTTACGCATCGTTAAGCCACTTTTGCTAAATTGGGTGTTAATAACTGTTGCACTTCGGTTGTTGCTTTTTTCATTGCCATAATATTTATGTAGCGTTTTAGGCAAAAATGATTTTTACCCTTCCTCATT
>JABSPQ010000427.1 GCA_013214205.1 Flavobacteriales bacterium | reverse complement strand
ACTTGGAATAAGAGCAATTTGACTTCGGTCGTTTCCTTTTATATACTTCATATCCTGAAGATACAAAACATCAAAATGGGGTAAGCAAATTCATTCTAAAGTAATTAACAAAAAAGCTGGGTTTTTAGACAGTCTGACGCCTGCTAAAAAAGCGTGGCGGTTTGTAAACGCTTTTTAACGTTTGGTTAATTGTAAACTTAATGATTTTGTTTAAGAACAATGCAGCCATGTTTTTCAGTAAAAGTTGTGCACAGTTTAGTTATAAACTACTTCACTTATTGACTAAAAATCTTCATTAATATGCGACTTACAAAAAGAAGAAAAATTACAATGCAGTAAAATGCAAATGGTTTTGATTTAAGAATATTAAACTTCCAACCTCCGTATAATAGAAAAACTCCAAAGAGAATTATCAGGCCTAGCACAATATCACCTATGCCATGTGGATCATTGGCATGTTGTAGTCTTATAACCTCAAAACTCGCGCGCGTTTAGAGAAGCGTAACGCGCGCCAGTACGGGGTCAACGGGCAGCCAGCTTACCATGCTATGCCGCTACCAATAACTGTTGATCATTAAAGGTTCCTCTAAACTTTACTTTATAACCTTATTGTAATTATACCTAACTTAGAGTTTGAGTTGATTAAAAGTGAAAGAACTGTCTTGACACTTTATACTTTTAGCGGTATAATAATAAGGAAGAATAAAAATGTCAGAACTAATTGGAGATAGAAACGTTTTTTCTTTACTCGAAATTTCGAGAAGCATTGAGAAAACTATTTCGAAAAGATATACAAGTGCATTCTGGGTTCAGGCCGAAATGAACAAGTTATCATATCATTCTCAATCAGGACATTGTTATCCTTCATTGGTTGAAAAAAAGGATAATAAGGTAATCGCTGAAATTAATGCACTTATCTGGTCTACTAATTATCAAAAAATAAACGCCAATTTTGAAAGAGTCTTAAAAGAACCGCTAAAAGATGGTATTAAAATATTATTCTCGGCAACAATAAGTTATCATCCACAATATGGTTTAAAGCTTACCATTGTTGATATTGACCCCAGTTTTACTTTAGGTGATCTAGAAAAAGAAAAGCAAGAAACAATTAATAGACTCCAATCCGAAGGGATTTTTGATAGAAACAAGTTGATTCCTATCGCAATGGTTCCGCAGAACATAGCCATCATTTCCGATGAATCAAGTAAGGGTTATATCGATTTTCTTCAGATCCTTAAAGAAGCAGAACACAACTGGGGTTACGCCTTTTTAAAAATGCTGTTTCCTTCAAGATTGCAGGGAGATATGGCTTTAGCAACTATCTCTCATCAGCTATCCAAGATAAAAAAAATTAGCCATCACTTTGATGCCGTTGCTATTGTACGAGGTGGTGGTGGAGATATTGGATTGTCGTGTTACAACAATTATGATCTCGCTCGAGAAATTGCTTTGTTTCCAATTCCAGTAATCACAGGAATTGGTCATGCCACTAACCTAACCGTTTGTGAAATGGTTGCTAACAAAAACATGATTACACCAACTAAGTTGGCGGAATTCATAATCCAGGCATATCATAATTTTTCAGTTCCAGTAAAGGAAGCTGAAAAAACAATAACCCAAAAGGTTGCCAGAATAGTTCTTGATGAAAAACAAAAGCTTCAATCTGAAATAAAATTGTTGCTCTCGGAATGTAGAAACTTAGTTTCATTTAATAGAAACAACATGAAGGAACAAACTCAATCGTTGTTGCAATACACGCGATTTCAGATTAAGAGCGAAAAAAGCTATTTAAAGGGACATGGTGTAGATATAGGAAAGGGAGCAAGTCAATTTTATCTGCGTGAAAGGCAAGTGATGAAACAATTTCCTTTGGGGCTAAAAAAAGACACTTTAACTTTGTTAAAAGAAACCCGTCTTGTGCTCAGTAGTATCAATAAAAATTTACAAAATTTAAGTCCTCAAAACGTGTTAAAACGAGGGTATAGTATTACTAAATTAAATGGTAAATCTTTGAAATCAATTGAAGAATTGAACGAAGGTGAATTATTGGAAACCATCTTATTTGATGGGGTAGTGGCAAGTGAAGTTAAATCTAAAACTAAAAGAAAGAGCAATGAGTGATAATCCAAAATATACCGAGGCTTTTGATGAGCTTCAAGAGATTGTAAGTGAAATTGAATTAGGCGAAATATCCGTTGACGAACTTTCAGAAAAAGTAAAAAGGGCGTCATTTCTTATAAATATCTGTAAAACAAAACTTTCAACAACCGAGGCAGATGTAAATAAGATTTTAAAGGAATTGGATTCTTCAGGGGATACCAACGATGAAAATGAATAGACTATTGATTATAAATGTGGCACGAGCTCACCGATAATCAGCTTGCCACATAGCAACAACACAATCAAACACATTGCACTCTGCATAGCTTCTTCGACCCCACTTCGTTCAAACGCGTGCCAGTACTGGGGTGTAATATACTGTCACGCGTCCTCCTTTATTAGTCCTTGTATATTACATTTCCTGCATCGTCAAATTGCATATACTGCTCACCCCAAGAATACATAGAGTCGATAACTGGAAATATTGAATAACCTTTCTCGCTAATAAAATATTCAACTTTAGGGGGAATCACGGCGTAGATTTTACGTGTTATTAGTCCATCAGCCTCAAGTTCTCTGAGTTGCTTGGTGAGCATTTGCTTGCTAATTTCGGAGATTCCACGTTTTAATAATCCAAAACGATTTATCTCCTTAGATATCAAATAAAGGACAATAGGTTTCCACTTTCCTCCAATAGTTTGCATTGTATAGTCTATTGGTGAAGCCGATCTTATTTTGAATTTTTTCATTTTTTTTACTTCTGTAAGTTGTTGTAAATCAGCTTAGGTCTTGTTATGATGACTAGGTCATCTTTAGGTAACTACTTTCAAAAGTAAGACCTTATTGTGATATTTGCGGAGTAAAACTTAAAAATTATGGCACTAGAAATAACCGATAAAAATTTTGAAACATTAGTACTAAATAACTCTAAACCTATCCTAATAGACTTTGGGGCTGAACGGTGTGGCCCTTGCCGAATGATAGGCCCTCTTATTGATGCCTTGGCAGTAGAATATGAAGAACAGGCAATTGTTGGTAAAGTTGATGTTGATACAAACCCAGAATTGGCTATTAGATTTGGGATTAGAAATTTGCCAACAATTTTATTTTTGAAAGAAGGAGAGGTGGTTGATAAATATGTTGGCTCCACTTCTAAAGCGGTTCTTGAAGATATGCTGAAAGCGATCTTGTAAAGACTCTAAAACTAGCGCGCGTTTAGAGAAGCGTAACGCGTGCGGGTTGTAATATACTGTCACGCGTTCCCACTTCGTTCAAACGCGCGCCAGTACAGGGGTTTCAGTTTGGCTTTGCCAAACATGAAAGACTTAATGGTAAGCGGATTTCGTAAAGGGACAGGCTGGGGGTTGGCTTTAAAAGTCTAATACTGTAATTAATTCACCAACTATTTGTAATTTATGTATTTCATCTCCACTTAATATTATGTCTTCAAAACTAGAATCATATGAGTGCGGTTTTAGCACAATTGATTCATGAGACCAACTATCTTCAGAAATATTCTTATCACTATGATATGTTTTCACAGTATAACCTGCACCAAAATCAGAATCCTGGATGTCGTAATGTTTAGCTAGAACAATCTTTCCTTCTCTACTACCAACAGGATTTTCTTTAAATAAACACCAAGAACCATTTTCTATTTTCTTATTCATTGATTCACCGATTATTTGGCAAACAAAGTATCCTTTTTTAGCTGAAACATTTATTGGCAATTCAATCCAGTCAAAATCTTCATTTGAAATTTGCAATTCACTAAACTCTCCTGCTGCTGCATAAATATCAACTAAAGGAACCGAATTTATATAAGGTCTAACATTCTCAAAAGGTAGAATTCTTAGTTTACTTTCTTTTTGATACGATGCAATATGTTCTTTAAAATATTCACGTAAATTTTTATCGCAAGCATAAATAAATGAGCCTTTTATTGCTCGATACATTATTGTTTTATAAATATTAATGATATAGGATTTTAAATCTTCATCAGTAGCTTGTTGTTTGCCATATTTATCAAAATATTTTTCTTTTATTATTTCAATTTTCTTAGTTTTTTTATTAAAAACGATTTCTTCACCGAAGATAATTCCAGTGTAATTCAAATCATAACCTTGGGTTGTGTGAATACTACCTACTTCATTAAAAGCATTGGGTGAATTAACCCAATCATCGGGAGTTCTATTCCACTGAAATTCTAAACCCTCTATTTTAATATCAATAGCATCAGGTGTATCTCCTCTTATGTCAGAAACCCAAGGCCAAGAAAAACCTGCGACTAATCGGCATAGGCTATGTTTTTCTTCTTTAATTTTAAGTTGAGTATACATCTCTTTTAGTGAGTCAAAAACTAATAAGTCATATTTCTCAGGAGTGTAGAATTTTTTCTCATCACGTTTAATATTTAAAAGGTCATCTACAAATGTGATATAATCATTACCTCCTTGTGAACGCATCTGAGATTTAAGCTCTATAATGGTTGACTCTTTTTCTGATAAAAGTCTGTCAAAGTGAGAAGAGTCAATGTCAGATGGTTTTATTGATTGTGCTGGATCATAAAAAAACACTTGATTTTTACTATTTGCAATTATCCAATCTAGTTCATTTCCAGAATCATCTAGTCCTAATTTTTGATTGCATTTTTTGAAAGCACCTCTCCAACTAATATTCTTATACTTCCTTAATCGATGTGCTTCATCGACAATTAGTAAGTCGTATTCTTTTTTGAAAGTTTGGGTAGGACTTATTACCATTGATTTTTTTAGTCCAGGAGTTTTTGAAAAAACATTTTGCAAAGTTTTTCTTAGAGAACTCATTGCAATAACAAAACCAATTTTTGCTTTAGGGTATTTTTGTTGAAAGGATTTAATTAGATTAATTTCTTGAATCTCATTATCACTAAAATCATCCATATTTGAGTTAGAAACATCAGAATCTAACAATTTCATTAGATATGTAGCAAGGATTGTTTTTCCGGTCCCAGCACTACCTTTAATAAAAATCTTACTAGAATCTTTCTCTGTTATGGCTTCAATGATTTCTAACACAGAATTGTATTGGTCTTCATTAAGCGATTTGTAAGGGGAATATTTAAACAATTCCGAGTTTTCAATTTCTTCTAAAGATTTGCTTACAATCTTATTTTCAATCAGTTTTCCCCAAATATCTTTGAAAAGGTTTTTGTATAAGTCTTGCTGGTAATAATTATGATTTATTAATCCGTGATTTCCATTTTGTAATTCATAAGTACCTTCTGAAGAAATGTATTGAATTAATTTTGACTCAATATCTAATGTTGCAGATTTATTGAATTTATCAGAACCAATTATGGAAATCTGATTGAAAGCATTGGCTTTTTTAGGGTTTGCTAAATGGTTTTTAATTCTGTTTGAAAAGTTCGTTGATTCGCCAACATAAGCAACTCGTTTGCCCTCATTTTGTATGAAATATACTAAAGGCCATTGATTTTTTACCCAAGGGTTTTCATTTATCTTATCTAACGATTTTTTATTGAAATCATATCGTTCAGAAACTTCTACTGATAAGTCAAAGGATAAATTCATAGCTTATTATACTTTTTAGCTGTTCCTTTTGCTTTATCAATTGGGTATTTTTCTCCATTGCTTTTTATTTTGTCAAGAACGATTTGTTTTACGTCAAAATCATATTTATCTGCGAGTAAAAAGGCATACGCAAAAACGTCTGCTAATTCTTCTTTAACTTTTTCGATTTTAGCTTCTTCTGCTTTTTTCCATAAGAATTCTTCAAGTAATTCACTTGATTCAATGTTGATAGCTAAAGCTAAGTCTTTAGGATTGTGGAATTGCTCCCAATCACGCTCATTTCTGAATTTGATTAATTCTTTAGTTATTTGTTTAATATCATCCATAACTTAAAGTTTTAAGTATTTATTAGCTAAACCATATTCTTTATCGAATGGCATTTGCAATTGATTTAGCATTTCTGGAATTCCGATTGCCCAACTTACATAGTAATAGGCAAGTGTTTTGTACCCAGAAAAATTACTGTTCTTTATTGATGGAATCGAATAGTTTTTCTTGTTAGGATCAATACCTTGAGTTCCAATTGTTGCAATTTCAAAAGCAATTTTCTTTGTTGTTTCTTGAGGTGTTTTTGAAAAATAGTTTATTGCGTCAGCCATATACATTGCAACAGCCATATTTATTTCTTCCGAAGAATTCTCTTCAAGAAACTTCTTCATTTTTCTATCTTCAGAAGGATCGGTTGAATTAGCACCTAATGGGTCAGATTCAATATCTTCGAAAACTGATTCTAAGGTCTTTTGACGATGCTTTGATTCGGGAACTAACTCAAAGTAATCTTCAAGCTTTAAATCTTCTGCCCAATGATTTACTAGCTCGTATTCTTCTGCAGGAGCTTTGTCCTTTCGATAATCTTTAAATTCAGTGTATAGTTCTTCTGCTTGATTTAATTCTAGTTTTGAAGCGTTGAACTGGTCAATTAAATCAAAATGGAATAAGTCTTTAAAATGTAAAGCATTTATGAGGTTAAATATTTTTGATTTTGAAAGAATCACTTTTGGTGAATTGTCTACAATTTCTTTCTTTGTTGTTGATTCAATCCCTTCTTGCAGCAAAGTAAGTAATGATAAAAATTGAATCGGTCTAATTGATTCCCATTGATTAAATATTCTATCCTCAATAAATAAATCAATTGGAGTATTGTAAATCTGTCTATTTAGTCCATCAAATAATGCTGAAAAATAATTAGAAATATTTTCTTCTGAAACTCCATTTTTTTTCAGTTTTGAAGCTTCTTTTTCTAAAGAGTAAAAGAATTTTGATTTATTGGATTGGTTACTTGTGAAAAGTTCATTTAAGTCTTCTTTTCTAGCTTCTTTAGCTAATTCTAAGTGGGTTAATTCGTGAAGTATTAAATGCTCAACACCAATGTAATTGGATTTATATTTTATAAAATGATAATCTCTATCGTAATTTTCAGCAAATTCAATTTTAGCAGCTGTTGGAATAGAATCATCCTCTTCAATTCTAATTTTTATTTCAGTTAAATAAGAAAGTTTAGCAATAAAATCATTGACGATTTTTTTAGCGTCAATTGTAGATTTTAACTTATTTGCTGTTTCAATCGCTAGATGGAAACAGTTAGAATAAAGTTGTTTGTTTGTTTGTTTGTTTGTTTGTTTGTTTGTGCGATAGCTAAAAGGGTGTAATCAAATGCTTTTTTGTAATCATTTTCCTTTTCCGCTACAAGTCCTAAAGCGTAATAAGTATTTGGATAACTTGGGTCTGATTTTAATGCTTTATTAAAATATTTGACTGCTTCTTCTTTTCTGTCAAGTTGCATTAGGTTTGCACCAATATTATTAAGCGTTATGCTGTCATTCGGTTTTACGATTAATACTTGGTCATAGTATTTCATTGCTGTTTCAATGTCATTCTGAAATTTTGCGAAGATATTTCCCATCATTAACAAAGCCCATTCATTTTTTGGGTTCCACCTTAGAGCATCAATCAATGAGTTGATAGCTTCTTCTTGATTTCCTAATTCAGAAAACACTTGTCCTTGAATTCTATGATATTCAGAAATGTTAGGGTTTGATGAAATTAACTCATCAGCTAAAATTTTGGCTTCTTCAAATTTTGCTTTTTCGCAAAGAGAAATAAGTTTCTGAAATTTATTTCCTTCAACTTCAATTCGTTTCGTATCAATAGTAATCTCGACAAATTCTTTACTGAATTTGATGATTGGTTTAACGTTTTGCATTGTGTAGAAATCAGAAATAGCTTTTTTTAAGCTTTCTTCATTTTTCTCAGCGTTTGGAAAAAGTTCGTATATGAAATTATCTAGTGGATGTATTATAGTCATTATTATTTCTTTTCTGCTATTAAGTCTTTAACTGAAACATTTAGTATTTCAGCAATTTGATTAAGTAATTCTAAGCTTGGTTGCCTTCTGTTTTTAGCATAACCATTTACCATGTTGTAGCTTTTGTTTAGTTTTTCAGCTAACCAAATCTGCTTAATTCCTTTTTCTTCTAATACTTCTTTAATCCTATTCATCTTAGAATTTTATAATTCGATTCAAATGTAATGAAGTTGATTTATTATCTCATAATATGATTATAAATAATCGGTGGTGGTGGGGAAGTGAAAGCTCTTTTGTTTTTTTTAGGGTTGGCTTTGAGCGGTGGCAAAAAACAAATGTGCTTGAACGTGAGGTGGTCTTTTTGTTTTTTCTTCAATGAATGGTAACATTAGACTATACCATATATGGTATAGCCCTATTATAGTATCAAATTTAAGTATTTATAATAAAGGTAAACCCTGCTTAATAGTCGACTATAAACGTTTAAAATGGATAAGTCAACTATTGAAGATTGAAAGGAGTGGAGGCTAGTTAAACTCCTCTCGAACTTTACAACTTAGCCCTTATTATTTTTCTCAACCATCTTTGCAAACCTTTTCTTAACGCGCTCATTCTTTTCATCCTGCAAAAACTTATTTAAATCCGTTTCAATATTATTTTTGAGTTTTAAAACAGCTTGCTTATCATCTTCCGGAATGCTCTCGGCTTCTAATTGGTCTTCGTAATACCATTGTAATTTCTTTAAACCTGCTAAGGCTGTGTATCGCAAATTCGCAATGTCGGGATCTGTTGCGTTAGTTTTTAGAATAGGCAAACCCAACGCAATAAGCGAATCATTTTTCTGATTGATTAAATAGTTGGTATAGCTGCTCAAAATCATTCTTTTGTAATAGCCACCGTTACTATTAATGGCTGCGATGTAGAATGCATTGTCGGTTACCATTCCATTTTCACTATATAACTTGGCTATAAGCGGATGAATTTCTTGGTTGTTTTTGCCTTCGAATTTAGCGGTATGTTTTCTTCCCAATTCCTGGTCTATTCCATATAGATATTCTAATCCGTGATTAATAACGGCATAGGAACTATCGTTAATTGCTTTTTCATAAATGGGAATCAGCATAGATTTATCGTCGTAAAACGAATTTAAATGAGCTAGAGCGGCAACTCTTGCTTCCGATTTTTCCTCATTGTTTGCAAGGTCTATAAGCCTGTTTTTTAAATCTTCAGGATAATTTAAAATTGAATCATTCAAGTATTCCAAGCCCCAAATTCTAATGGCATAAAAGGGATCGTTTAATGCTTTTTTAAATACGGCTTGTGCTTCAATATCTTTTTCATAAGATTCTAGTAAGCCATCAAAGGCTTCCTTTTTATCCACAAACAAAGGCGCATTTGTAAATTGAAAAATAAGTTCCTCTTTCGTTTTTACATCTTCCTTAACACACACCAACATTTTATCGGCATCTACATTAACCAAGTTGGGTTTAGTAGGGGCGTCGAAAGAGAATTTTTCGTGCGCGTTGTTTATTACAACATCAAACGTATCTACCTTTCCGTTTCGGTACAAATCAATTTGAATTGGCAACTTATACAATCCATTCTCATTTAGGTCTTGCAGCTGATCGATAATAACATGCTGCTTTTTCGCTACTTCATCATACTCATAAGTTATTTTGAGTTCTGGATGTCCTTTGCCAAAAAACCATTGATTAAAAAACCAGTTTAAATCTTCGCCACTGGTTTTCTCAAAAGAGAGCCTTAAGTTGTGCGCTTCAACAGATTGGTATTCGTGTTGGTTTAGGTAGTTGCTAATGGATGTAAAGAATACTTTATCTCCCAAGTAATTTCTAAGCATGTGTAAAATTCTGCCTCCCTTTGCATACGAATGCGCATCAAACATTTCATTTCTGTGAGGAGTGTCGAACCAAACTAAATCATGTTTTAAATCGCTGGCATTGTTCAGGTAATTATCCAAATACCAATCGAGGTTGTAATCGGCAAAATCTACTCCATACTCAAATTCATCCCACAGGTATTCTCCATACGTAGCAAAGCCCTCGTTGAGCGTTAAATTAGGCCACGACTCAGCCGTTACTAGGTCTCCAAACCAATGATGAAAAAGCTCGTGAGATACTGTGCTTTCTATTTCCTCATCTAAAAGTTCTCGCGCTGTTAATTGAAATCCATAGTTATAAGTAACGGCTGTTGTGTTTTCCATTGCACCGCTAATTCCTTTTCCTCTACAGATAATTTGGCTGTATTTTTCCCATGGATAATCGTATCCTAATAAGTTAGAATAGAACTCAATCATTTTAGGTGTTTTGCCAAACATGGCTCTTGCATGTTGCTCATACGAAGGTTCAACATAGTAACTCACCTCAATACCTCGCCAAGTATCTTTAACAATGCTGTAATCGCCAAAGGCTATTAATACAAGGTAGGTGGCATGTGGTAACGATTGTTTCCAGTAGTCTGTTTTAGTGCCATCGCCATTATCAACAGAATTCAACAGTAAACCATTTGAAAGTGTTTTAAACTGTTTTTCTACCGTGAGGTAAATCTCTTGCGTAAACTTCTCGTTGGGCGTATCGTGTGTAGGAAACCAAGATGCACTTAGTTCTGTTTCACCCTGCGTATAAACTTGGTAACTATCTAACTGGCCTTCATTTTTTACTTCTTCGAAATAGATCCCTTGAAAGGTGTCGGCATCAATAATATCGTACGGGCGCGCCACGTAGTCTATAAATACCTGATAGGTTTCATCGCTGGTGTATTCCTTATCCAATTGAATTGTGAGGGTAATAGAATCATTCTTAAAATTTATGGGTTTCATTTGATCTCCTTTCAGCACAGCAATTCTATTTATTGTAAATCCTCTAGCATCCAATACAAGCTCTTTAACAGGATGAAAAAATGGCTTTACCGTAAGGGTTGCTTTTCCATAAACTTCTTTTTTATCATAATTAAAAGAGAGTTCTAATTTGGTATGCGTAATGTCGTTTACAATCTTTTCGGAAGGGCTGTAAGGTTTGGGCTTGAGCTTGGGAAGTTCAAGGCTATCTACAGCAAGGGTTTCGGCCATTTCAGCTACAGCCGGTTGAACTGGATTGATTTGCTTACTACAACCAGTTGCAAATAAAATTACAGCTGCGCATAAAAGGATCTGTCTCATTATTCAATTTGATCGTTGATTCGTTTAATACTCGTAATAGGGGAGCTTGACGTTTTTTTACTTCTGAACGGACACTTTTTTATTGATCACTGCGCCATCATCAAACACGATTTGCAAGATGTATAAACCTGCATTTATTTCGGATACATCTATAACTGAATTGGCCTTTGGATAACGTTTTATCAATTTACCTTCGATTGAAATTAATTGTAAAGACGCTATTTTTGAATTGCGCTCCGTAACATCTATATATAGTTTTGATGAAGCGGGGTTGGGGTAGATTTTTAGATTTCCAATTTTATGTTCCGATAAACCAACCACTGAATAGTCTGTGACGGATTCACATCCGTTATCATCTACAACTGTAACAATAGGATCGGTTCCAGATGAATCAATAGTAATGGTATATGGTGCTGTGCCACCTACTACTGTTACGTCATTATTATTAATATTAACCATATGGCAGCAACTATTAGGGTTGGCACTGGTTGCAGGTTCACCATCAGGATAATATTGGTTTATAATACCTTGTAGTGTTGTGGTTATTGCTTGTGCTTCAGCATCGTTATAAGTAAGTGATTTTTGGTAATGCCAGCCCACTCCATAATCTTCATTGGATGATGGCCCATCGCTATTCAATCTCGGATAAACTAAAAGTGCATGGTCTAGAAACTCCGCATTATCCTTAGGAATAAGATCAAGATACTGCTGAAGCCTATTGTAAACATTAAGCGAAGGAGCAATGTTATTTTGATCCATATAAGTTTGTACGCTAGAAGAGCTGGATGGAAGGATTCCGAAAACGTGAAACAAAGGACGAAGATCTGTATTGGCAGCAAGAGACATTCTTTTTATTCTGCTATCTATATTTTGATCATTGATACCTTGATCTGTACCGTTTTCAAAATCAATAAATTCTCCCTCCCAAAAGTTTTTAAGTGGGCACCATCCTAAAATATTAACTATTTCAAAATAATGTCCGTACCCTCTATGTTGGTATCTAACTTCGTTTGTAGAAGCGTTTGCAATATCCCTTGCCGCCCCAAAACTATTGGATGCCAATCTATGGATAACGGTATTGTCAAGATCCCATGATAGATCTCCATAGGAAGGTCCGAAGCTATTTTTAACCGCCTTATCTAAGTCTTCATTTAAGCCGTAATTAAACCCCATTACGTATAAAAAGTTAACCGCAGCTTCGCCTTCACCCGGGAATTTTGAGATTCTAATAGAGTGTCCATATTCATGATAAGTAACTTCATATTCAGGTCCTGGGCCGTCGATAAAATTAGTAGGACCAGGTACAGACTTATAGGATATTGCATGATTAGACATAGGGTATCCCATGGAGTAGGCGCCTCCTCTAATATCCACATCTGAGATCATGTAGAGCAGATGCTTGTCTGTAATGGTATCTCTTCCCAAAATGGAATTAATAGCTCGTAATGTTACGTCCCAATCTAGCATTGCTTGTCTAAGATCATGTTCGCCGGGTACAATGGAATGTGTTGGTATGGTGTACATCACATTGTCTGTCTCAAATACGGCCCATGGTGCAGGCTTGTCTAGTTCGGCATCAAAATCGGGCGACTCGTAAAATGATTTTAATGAATAGAAAGGTGCTTCTACAGCATTTGTAACACTTACATCTACAATGCCTTCTGCTGCGAGATAGGGCACCATAATTCCTATTGCGCCTCCCAATGGATTGAATACTTTGATTGTTGTAGAATCTATTGCAAATTTCTTTGAAATTCGATCTAATCTTTTAAAACTAGATTTACTGGTTAGATCCCAATCATGCGAACCTACTTTAACGTAATAGTTTTTACCAACCAAGCTACTGGGAACAGTAATGGTAACTACACTGCCTGGTGCTAAATAGGTACCTGTTGGCCGAAGGGCATGATCTGTTAAATCACCATTCATTGCAAAGGTAGGATTGATGCCATGTGGGTCTGCAAAATTAGCTCTGATGGCGGTTGTATAAGTTACAGTAGTGTCGGCAGGAGGGTCTACATCGCCAGGAAAACTGACACAGGAGTTAAATTTAATGCCGTCAATTAAGTGTGGGAATGCTGCATAGGTTTCGGGTATAAATGCATAATCAAATAATGCTTGTTCAAGCGCAATCATTGCCCTTCTTAGATTTCTTACAGGTGATATGTCGGATTCTTTATCAACGCTAATAAAATTTGTAAATAAAGCACCAATTTCGGCATCATAATCGTCCATTACTGCTTGAGCATTTGCTATGAGCGCTTCGCTATCTCCAATGTTTTTAGAATAATTATAGATTGTGTTTTTTATTTGGATTATTTCATCACTGGTAAGCGTTTCAACTCCGTTGATATGATCTCGTAAATCGGAAAAAGCAGAATCCAATACATCACTATTAAATGGTACTGATTTAACCCAAACTCTATGAATGGTACTGTGTTCTGAATAAATTAAGGTTTCATCAACATCATCATTCCTTACATCATCTACATTCCAACGTCCACCGTTTCTTACATTCCAATCTTGTTTATTAAAGCTTAAAAAAGGGCCTTGTGTTAATGTTTTATTTCCTGCATTTGAACCTGCACTACCGCCAGAACTAGCTGGTAAATTAGCGGTGTGGTCAGCTCTAAGAATGTTTTTAGTAGTGATGTCTGCTCCAAACGATTCGTCAGAATCGGATTGAAATTTACCAAGAACAGGACTTTCAAAATGGATTTTCCTATTGTGATTAGAGGTTACTGCTTCCCACCTTAGCCATAGCTCATCATCTGTAATGCTGGCAGCAAAAGCCTGTGATCCATGTCCCCACTTAGTAAGGTCTTCACTTAAATCAATTCCTAACAAACTGCTGTCGTATAAAGGCAAATCGTTTCCTGGATTAATTAGATTTAATGTTGGATTAGTGCCTCCTGCATGATGATATTGCAACCACAATACCCAGCCCGCACTGTCTACATATCCTTGAAAATCTCCATCTCCAAAATTGAAAGTATATGTTCCTTCTTCTACGCCTTGTGCATCTACAAGATTAGTGATTTGAGCCGTTGAGAGAATCGGAATACAGATTAAGGCTAGAAATGAAAAATAGTGCGCTATATGGTTTTTCATAGTAGGTTATTTCAAGATTAATGAACTTGCTTGTATCGCAAATTAGACTTATTATTTTACATTTACAATGAGGCAGTTAGGGGCTTTTTTAATCCTCTAATCTTCTAATCTTCTAATTCTCTAATCTTTTAATCTGTTTTTTTAGGAGGTGGGTTATGTGCCTATTGTTACACAGCAAGGGTTAGAGTAGGGTTATGTTGTTGCGAAATAAGTAAAATTCATCTTTAATGTAACTTATTCGCATTTGGTCACATTACTTAAACAACAGGAACTAATATTAGCATTTCAATAAATGGATAACAGTACACAAAAGAAATTTTTAAATCTCTATAAGCCTGTTCATGGCAAGTTTGAGAGATTCTGTCGTGCGCGGGTTTATGGCAAAATGGATTTTAAGGATCTAATGAATGAAACTTATCTGATTGCTTATCAGAAAATTGATTCTGTTAAATCAGATAAAGTGTTTTTGTCTTTTTTGATAGGCATAAGTATTAGAATATTGGCCAATCACAATGCGAAAAAAAAGGAAGAACTTTTATCCCATGAAGCCGAGTTAATTGTTCGCGACGAAAACGCTTTAACAGAACGCAATGCTGAAGTTTATATGTTGTATCAGGCATTGGCACTTTTGTCAGAAGAACAACGAGAATGTATTGTGCTTTTTGAAATCACTGGTTTCTCTATCAAAGAGATAGTTAAAATACAAAACGCATCAGAATCTGCTATTAAGCAAAGACTAAAAAGAGGCAGAGAAAAATTAAAAGAGATTTTATCATTTGAGTCTCAATATAAAATGGGGGAGGTTAATAATGGATAAAGACAACAAAAGATTAGACGAATTGTTCAATGAAGCTTCAAAGGTTGAACTAGAGGTGAGTTATGAAGAAGCGGAAGAACAAATCATCCAAACGACTTCTCAAAAGAATCCATCTGGGTTTTCAGGTACGAATAAACTTATTCTTGGGGTTTCGGTACTAATAGCGTTAACGTTGGGAACCGTTATTTATAATAAAGAGTTCGGAGAAAGTGATCCACAAATGCATTATGCTGAAAACAAAATTGTAATACCACCAAAAGAAACAATGTCGGAGGAAGATGTTGAAATGGAAAAAAATCGTTTCGAGGAAAGCATAAAAATGGACATTATTAATGCAGAAAACGATACCCTATTTACAGCCATAGAAAAGAACCTTGCAAGTAAAATTGTTGAGCCATACGTTTTCGATTCTATTCCAAAAGGTGTTGAAAAGGTGAATCCTCAAGAAAATCAAACGACAAAGGAATCCAATATTAAAGAAACGGTTGATTCATATGTATTCCCGAATCTAACGCCAGAAGAGATAGAAGCGAACAATGATCAAAAAGAGAAAATGGTTAAGGGGTTTGGTAAGGTTAAAAAGAAAACTCTTAATTACGCATACATTCCTATGGGTTCACGAGACTTTGGGGAAGGTACTTTTACCGTACCAGCATTCTGGATAAAATCTACAGAAGTTTCCAACTTGGAATATCGAACCTTTTTATTCGATTTGTTAATTCAGGATAGAAAAGAAGATTTTTTACTAGCCAAACCAGATCAACAACAATGGAAAGATGAATTTGCTTTAAAGAATAGGACTCTAGATGATTTGGTTGAAAATTATTTCTCTCATAGTGCTTACAATCGCCACCCCGTTGTTGGAGTTAGTAGAAAAGGTGCCGAAATGTATTGTGAATGGTTTACGCTCGAATACAAAAAAACAAACCCTTACAGTGCACTGTTTAGACTTCCTACTGATATAGAATGGAGGTATGCAGCAGCTGGAGTATCTAAAGGAGATAAGTATCCAATTGAGCAAAGTTCTATTGCTGGTGCGGAAGAGGATTTAATAGATGTGGATGGAGTATACTTGGCTAATTACAGAGCACCTAAGATTTGCAGAAAAGAAGAAACGGACGCGGGATTAGTATATTTTATAAAGTATGATGGTTACTTATGGTCCAGACCAAAGCATGCAACTAATTATCCTCCTTCCGAATATGGTTTGTATCACATGGCAGGTAATATTTCGGAAATGATTTACTATGAAAAAGATAGTATGAGGCCTGGAACGAGAGGGGGCAATTTTGAGAGTTTGTTAAACGAGTTAGAAATTAATGGCCCCGATCATTTCAAAGGAAGAGTTACACCAAGTATAAGAATTGGGTTTAGGCCTGTTTTAAGTTATGATCGGAGAGTAGTATCCTCTCTGCCAAGTTTCGGTTCCGAAGAAAACTTGGACTCAATATATTGCGCGGATAAAGTAAAATGTTCAGGAATAATGCCCAAAAAGTCGAGTTCTGTTACGATGAGTTTTACCGTGGATAAAGAAGGTGAATTGACTCATGTTTACGAGGTTGAATCGTCCAAATCGAAAGTACCGGATTGGATGTTTCAAGAAGCAAAACGTGTATTGGTGGATATGCCTAAATGGCAACCAGCATCTATTAATGGAACTCTTGTATCTCTTGGAGATGTTCGATTGGAGGTTTCTTTTGAAAAATGTTTAACGCAAGATTGATACTATCTTTGAGTCACTCAATCTAGCGCACGTTTAGCGAAGCGCAACACGTGCGGTTTTTAAGGGCAATTTTGAATTAAATTATTACAAATAAATAGTGTACAGCACGCGTATCCATTTCATTCAAACGCTCGCTAGGAGAGGTGATGTATGGACACCTTCTTCCAAGTTGCAAACTTGAAAGATCGGTGGGATTAGACATTATCTATTAAGTTAATTATCTAATTTTTCGATAAGCTCAATAAACAAATCAACATCTTCTTCTTCTGTATCAAAAGAGCACATCCACCTTACCTCATTAGTGTGTTCGTCCCAAACATAAAAGGGAGTTTGTTGTTGGAGCGCTTCGTTCCATGCCTCTGGAATAATAGCAAATACAGCGTTGGCTTGCACCGATCTTGTAACCGTTATTTTTGAAATGGATTTAATGCCGTTGTGCAGCCTAGCAGCCATTTGATTTGAATGGTTGGCCGAACGTTGCCATAATTTGTCTTTTAACAAACGGTAGAACTGTGCGGAGATAAACCTTGTTTTGGAAGGCAATTGCATGCTCCGCTTGTGCTTGTACTTAATGTTTTCTGAAACGTCTTTGTTAAAACAAACGACAGCTTCGCCATATAGCAAGCCAATTTTAGTACCTCCAACCGACACAATATCAACGCCTACACCTTTGGTCATTTCTGCTAAAGTGCAATTCAAATGTGCCACCGCATTAAACAAGCGAGCGCCATCAATGTGAAAATACATGTCGTTTTCTTTGAGCAGTTTCCCAATTGCAGCTAGTTCTTCCAACGAATAAACCGTTCCGTTTTCCGTGGGTTGCGTAATGGACAAAGCCTTTATTTGTGGATGGTGTTCGTCACCTTTTCTTATGATGGATTTCCTGATTGTTTCTAATTCGAGCTTGCCATCGCTATTGGGTTGCAGAGGAACTAACCTGCAATTGGTAAAGGTTTCGGGAGCGGTAGATTCGTCTACAAATAGATGCGAGGAGCTGGCACACAATATGGCGTTAAACGATTGCGTAATGCAGCTCATGCTTAAAACGTTTGCACCTGTGCCGTTAAATACAAAACGAACAACTATGTCTTTATCGAATGCTATTTTGAATTGCTCAATTGCCTGTTCGGTAATTTCGTCGTTGCCATAGGAGGGGGCATGCTTTTTATTTGCGCTCGCAATTTCTTCGAGCATTTCGGGTAAACAACCTGCGTAGTTATCGCTTGCAAAACTGTTTTTGTTCATGGTGGAAATAATTTATTTTAGAATCAATTCTATTTTCTCGTAGGGGAGAGGATAGCAAGTTAAATAGGCATTTGGTTTAAAATCCTTCTTGCCACCTTTCATGCCCAATACAACGATGTCTATCTTTTGGCCTTCCATATCTTTTGTTAATGGTATGTAATATGTGTAATGCGACTTCACTGGATATGGTGGGTATTCCCATGAGTTACACGGATACGATGGACTTCGATCTGGTGCTCCAACAGGTTTACCATTTACTCTAATGGCTGCGTAGGCTCCTTCAACTCCATGAACTCCTTCTAACGCCACAGCTATATATGTTCCGGGGTGGATTTCGTTAATTACTGTAGACATAGACCAAGCGGTATCTGCTCGGAAACGACTGTATGGGCTGAATAAATTAGAACCTCTCCACGTTTCGCTACTTACCTCTTTTCCATTTAAAAAGCCTTTTACATCAACAACTTTATCGGGTGTTCCTCTAAATCGAATGTATCTCACGGGCACACTGGCGTCTAGTTTTGCCTTCATAATAGGTCCTGCTAAAACAGGTAAGTAAGTCCATGTTTTAAGATCTGTTGATATTTCCATTCTGGCAGCTTCGCCGAATTTCCAAGGTTGTAATCCATGTTCATCTTCGGTATCAATAACCAGTTGATCCAAATTAATCGCTTTTCCAAAATCGATTCTTAGCGACCCTTTATTAATCACTGATTTAGACCATGTTCTTCTGCTTACATAAAAGGAGGTTTCTTTATCGCCATCAAACATGTAGTCGTCCCATAGGCCCCTTGCGGCAAATAGGGGCTGATTAAGAAATGCCTCACGAGCGGCTTTAACAGCTGGTATATTAGATGGCCCCGATCTTTCGTGCGATCTAATTTCTAATGCGTTGTTATCGGCTGCATATACCGTTGCTTCATAAAGAGCTTCGGCATCTTCGGGCACATCCACCATGGTTAGTTCACCAAGGTTTCTATAATATTTGTCTTTTAACTTATTCCCAGGGAAGGTAACGGTAACCGTTTTTCCTTCAATCAAATTTTGGTTAGCGGCTCCATTAAGAACGGCCTCTTGGTACAAGGTACCGTCAGCATCTAATGTGATCGCCTTACTTTCTCCCGGTAATCCTAGTATATGGATAATCTTGTCTTTTCCGTCAATGTCTCTTACTATTTCATAATCGCTTCCATTTATACCAAGACCTCCTTTGCCCACTGGTGTTACTAATATTAGCGCAGAACGGAAAGGATCTAAATCGAATGAGCAAGTTTCGCCATACTTATATGTACCAAGAATCTTTTCGGTAGGATGGAGGGACCTCACTTCGTATTGCTGGTCATTTTCTAATCCTATTTCTTTGCCAATGTTGAGTTGAAAGTTCTTTTGATCCCAGCTCAAATTTCTGAGTGTAATCAAGCGGGTTTCTTCATTACCTCTGCTAACGGCTTTCTCGCTGTAGATGCTGTCTGGTAACACCATGCCATCAACCATAATAGCACCGTACTGTCGGGCTAGGTTGAAAATACGAGCCATTTTAGGATACTCATCGTCTCTTAAATTCCACGGATCGCCATATATTTGCGGCGACAGAATTAGGCTTCTGTTAAATCCTTGTAGAATTAAATCGTCGTCCCAATAATCTAAACACGACGAAAAGCATACCCCATGATCTTCAGTTAAACGCATTAAATCGGGAACTAGATCTCTAGAAATTGCGCCTGCTCTGTGGTGCGGTGCTGTTATTTCCCAGTTCATCATATGAACATCTATGTACGTTTCTTCGCCACCCCATAAAAATGTGGTAGCATGCTGTTCGGCTTCTTCGCTTAAGTTGAGGCGGTGGTTAAGGAAAATTAAGTCGGGTGCGTGTTTTCTGCATTCCTCCATCATTTTAATAAAAGCATCTTGCTTCTCGTCTCGCAACTGACCAACAACGGCATCTAATTTAAGGAGCCTGAATTCGTAGTCTTTAAACAGACTTACAATCATATCCGTCCGAGCTTTTTCTTCTTCAGGCGTATCTCCAAAACCATCAGGGCCGCCCCAAATACCCAATCGAGTGTCCATCTCTTTGGCTTTTTTATAAATGGGTTCGAAACCGTTTGGGAATTGTGTTTTAAATTCTTCCGACTCCATGCTGCCGTACCAATGGCCTTTGTCTATAGCACCTGCGCTAATGCCGTAGATGTCTAGAATCATTCCATACTCGTCGTGCATCCATTGAAAGAAATCGAGGTTGGCTAAATTTTGACTTTCCGTGCTGCCTTCATTGGTGTTGTTGATCCATCCGAAATATTGTGACAGGGAAGGAGTGCGTTCGTCTGCACCTGGAAATACATCTTTATCTTGGGCGAATGAACTTGTGGCGAATAGGCCTATTGCAACGGTGTGAAGTAAAAGTGATTTGAAATGCATTTGTTCTCGATTGGTTAGGGACTTCTAATGTAGTCAAAATTTGAAGTTGGTAAAGCAGGTTGGCGAGTTTAGGAAGTCGTGTAATTTATTGTGCGATAATTAATGCATTCTACTCAGAGATAATCAATTATACTTATTTTTATTACGCCCTTAACCAAGCACTTATTAAACATCTAGTTATGAAATATTTTTTGAATCCAATATTCTATACAATCAGTATTGCCATGTTTTTTCTGGCGTGTCAGCCGTCGGAAAAAGAAGCCATAACAGAAGACGAGAAACGCTCGGAAAGAATAGTTGCTGAGATAGACTCTGCACTTCAATTGTTTCATACCGAGGAATTGCTTTACGGTACTGTTTTGATTGCAGATGCAGGAAAGGTTATTTACCAAAAAGGATTTGGTTATGCCAATCACGATTCGAAGGATACACTTAAACCCGAATCTACTTTTCGGTTAGCTTCCATCGGAAAACAATTTACTGCCATGTGTTTGGTGATTTTGCAGGAGCAAGGAAAACTGGAGTACGACGATAATATTGCAAAGTATTTAACGGAGCTTAATTATACTGGCGTAACGATTAGGCATTTGCTTTGGCACACTGGTGGACTGCCCGATTACATGCGTTGGATGCAAACGTATTACCCTAAAAAAGAGAATTACAATAACAATGATGTCCTGAAAATGTTGGGAGATAGTATGCCTCCTATATTGTTTGAACCGGGCGAAAAGTTCGATTATAGCAATACGGGCTATTCGCTGTTGGCATGTATTGTAGAACGTGCATCGGGAATGAGTTTCCCCGATTTCGCACAACAGCACATTTTCGACAAGATTGGCATGTCGGGTTCATATGTGCCTACGTCTACAAGACAAATGGACGGATTGCCTAATCGGGCGTTGGGTTACAGGTTAACTAGAAATAATGGATTTAAGGAAAATGACGACAATTCGCATAGTTTTTATGGTGATGGTGGAATTTTTTCTAATGTGAACGACCTTTTTAAATGGAATGAAGCTTTGTATACAGAAAAGCTGGTGAGTAAAGAAAGCATTGATGAAATTTTTAAACCTTTTGTTCTTAATAACGGCAAGGTTGGTGACTATGGATTTGGGTGGTTTATTCACGATGCTGATTCAAATAAAATAGTGGATCACTCTGGTGGTTGGGTTGGATTTAGTACTTATATACACCGCGATATTACCAATCAACATTGTGTTATAATTCTTACTAATGTGGGCAACACACCGGGTGCTGGCATGTATCAATTCTGTCATAATATACTTACAGGTAAAGACAACACAAAGCAGTATGAACGGTTTGCCTCAAGGTATAAGAGCACTAAAATTAAGATGGCTGAAAGGAGGGTTACATTTGGCAAAATGTCGGGTGAACTGCTTGGTAAATTTGAAGGCAATTATAAATTGGAAGGAGGTACTATGGAGGTAAACATGGTTTTAGGAGATGAGGAATTGTGGTATTCGAATGTAGAAACTAAAAGGCAAATGCAAGCGCTACCCAACGATTCGGTACATTTTGTTTTGCTTAACGGAACAGCTCTTGATTTTATTTACAATGATGCTGGTAATGTGTCTGGCTTTACAAATCAATCGGGTGACACTTATTTAAAAACAGAATACGTTGCCTTAGAAGAATTCGAATATTTGAAAACATTAGCGCCAACTTATAAAGCAGATTATGCTACATGGAAGTTTAAGTACGAGCGGGGTGTTTTTACTATTGATATCCCAAATGAAATGCTGTATGTTATGTATCCAATGGGGAATATAGATAATAAGCAATGGGTTTTCGGAAATGAACCTGCGTATAGTGTACAGTTTGAAACAGATGAGGCCAACACTAATATTACCAAGGTAGAATATGTTTTACCTGCTAACACAGTGGTGTTGGAGGAGTAATGGTTAATTAGTTGTAATGGAAAAAGGTTACTTTTCTTATTTTCGACATTATAATATGGACACCGTATTATAAACCTAATAACATCACATAATGAAATCAATTTTAATAACTCATGTTACGCATCGTTAAGCCACTTTTGCTAAATTGGGTGTTAATAACTGTTGCACTTCGGTTGTTGCTTTTTTCATTGCCATAATATTTATGTAGCGTTTTAGGCAAAAATGATTTTTACCCTTCCTCATT
>JABSPQ010000426.1 GCA_013214205.1 Flavobacteriales bacterium | reverse complement strand
TTTGGTATTGCTTTGCAACAGATACAACGAAACGAAGATTGGCTCTTGTAAGTTTTTCAAGGGCTAATTGATCCCCTTGCTTGATTTTTCTGGCCAAATTTACTTCTTCCTCCGCGGTAATCAACTCTTCTTTACCAATGTCTTGTAAGTACTTGTCTAATGACTGGCTCTCACGATTGGTAATTGACTTTGTAATTTTAAGTTGTCTCATACTCTTCCTTGCTCAATTTAGTTTGCGCTAAATGCGACTGCAAAGATACAACGAAAAGATAGTGTTATCCAAAAAAAATAGTACAATTTATTAACTTTTCCATAACTCAAAAATCATGCCTTAATTGAGTGGTTTACAAGCCAAATCCTATGTAATCTTTTTTTCCACTTTCCGTCATAACCTCTAACAGGATTCCCTTGTTAGCGCCGTTTAATTTATTCGTTAATTGTTCTACTGTTTCTACTGACTCGTTGTTCAACTTAGTTATGATCATTCCTTGTCGGAGACCTAGGGATTTTAGTTTTCCAGCATTCAACGATGTTATTTTTACGCCATTCGAAATGTTAAGCTCTTTCTTTTCTTTACTCGATAACTCAGCAAAAGTTGCGCCAAGTGCTACATTTTTTTTCACTTCAGCCTTCGTTACAAGTTTCGTTTCTCCATCCTTATTTCTTAAAACTATTTCTTTGACGGTTTCATAACCAGAAGAATTTCGAATAGTTACAGATAAAACATCACCAGGACGTCTTTTTCCAACTTCTTCTTGAAGTGTTGCAACAGAGTTCACAGATTTCGTTCCAATTTTTAAAATGACGTCTCCTTCTTTAACTCCACCTTTTGATGCGCTTCCACCTTCAATAAGGCCAGCCACATAGACTCCTTTTAGATTAGTAAGATTATATTGTTCTTTAAGTTCTTGGGTGATGTCGGCAATTTGAACTCCAAGATATCCACGTTGAACAATTCCGTAATTAATTAAATCGTTCATTACCTTTTGAACTAAGTTTACTGGTACCGCAAAGGAATAGCCTGCGTAACTCCCTGTTTGAGATGCGATAGCTGTGTTGATGCCAACTAGTTCTCCTTTTGTGTTAACCAATGCTCCACCGCTGTTCCCCGGGTTCACCGCTGCGTCAGTTTGAATGAATGACTCAATTGGAACATCTGCTCCTTGGCGTACTGACAATAAATCGATGTTTCTTGCTTTGGCCGATACAATTCCAGCCGTTACTGTCGATGTCAAGTTAAATGGATTCCCTACCGCTAATACCCATTCACCAATTCTTAAATTATCACTATTACCCAACGGTAGAGCTTGTAAATTCTTTTCTTCAATTTTAAGTACAGCTATATCCGTTGAAGGATCTGTTCCTACAATTGTTGCTTTGTATTTTCTGTTATCGTTTAATACTACTTCAATGTCACTCGCTCCTTCAACAACATGGTTGTTTGTTACGATATAACCATCTTCAGTTACAATCACACCAGAACCAGAGGCTTGACCTTTTTGTTGGAGTTCTCTCCCTCCAGATCCCGGACCATAAAAGAATTCATAGAAAGGATCTCTTTGAAAAGAGGTGTGAACAATCGTAGTTGTAATATGTACTACTGAATTTACTGAACTTTCAGAAGCATCTACAAAATCTAGAGCGCCAACAGGATTAAATCCATTAAACCCTGCTTTGTGAATAAATCCATTTTCATTTGTTT
>JABSPQ010000425.1 GCA_013214205.1 Flavobacteriales bacterium | reverse complement strand
GCCCAAACACTCTATATTGATTATTATTTTGCTCATCCATATCATTCTTGGGAAAGAGGGGCTAATGAAAATTTAAATGGGCTAATTAGGCAGTATTTCAGGAAAGGTTCAGACTTTACCAACATTAATGAACAAAGGATAAAGAGATAGAAGTCAAGCTTAATAATAGGCCTAGAAAAAGGTTTGGATATGAAACACCTATATTTGTAATGAATCAATTATTATTTAACCCAAAAGTTACATTTATTACTTGAATTCAGCCATGTATTTATGGATATACATAGTAAGAACAGCAATTGTTTTCATTTCCAGTTGTTCCGAAAGAATAAAAACATAAAGCAAACCTGAACAATAAGGTGGTTACTAGTTAAAAACTAACCGCCTTTTTTGTTTTCAAAATCCTGATAATCAGGTTCATTTAAATTTCTGGCACACAAATTGAATAGGTCGCTATCAAACATACTCCTATGAAAAAAAATAAAAAAGATTACACAGTTCTAATAGCCGCTTTAATCATGTTTGGTGTTTTTTTATTGAGCGTTACTTCGGTGGAACTATTCGGGCAATCGATTACCAACGATGCTTCGTTTAATATAAACGCGAATTGGGTAGAAGCCGAATTGCATGACGATGGTGCGGTGCATCAAATTGTAAGAAGAAGAGGTGGTGTAAGGAGCATGGAAATAAACAATAATGAAATTGTATCCAAAGGTGCTTTTACATGCGGTTTTGGAAGTATGAGAACTGGCCAAATAAAATTCAATCAAATGGATTCGTTGTTGGTGTTTGCTTTCAATAAAGAAGAGGGATACATGAACAATGAAACCGACAAAACGATTTATGAAGTAGAAACATACAAGATTTTAAGAGCTACAAGCCGAGAATTAATTTTGAAAAGAACCAACAAGATGGGCGATACAATTGCTTTCTTAAATAAATCAGTTTTAAACGACTAATGTTTTCAGTTAGATGCAATTTGACCATTGCAATTGATGCCCGTATTGCCTTTGGCTACGGGCATCTTGATTTTAGGTCTAAATCTAAATATATAGGTAGGTAAAAGAGTTCGATTCAGTATTTTAACGGGTAAATGATTTTACGTAAAAGCGCTCTGTGAATCTAATTAATGGTATTTTTAGGCCACCAACGTAATTACTCAATAAAATTGACCACACTTCGAACGTTATTGCTCGCTTTTCTGTGCACATTGGTGTTTGGTGGAGTGTTTGCTCAAAGTACGTCCAAGGAGGTATTTAAGACCAACAAAGGCTTTATTACTGCCGGAGATAAAGCCTTCTCTAAATTGAAGTTTGATGTTGCGTTAGACAACTACATGCGCGTATATTCCAATGATAGTACCGACGTTTATCTGTTATACAAAATTGGAGTCGCAAAATATAATTCTAAAAAGAACAGATCGGACTGTCTCAAGTATTTAAAGAAAGCCTACGCTGGCGGTGAAGTAGAGGCCCTGTTTTATTTGGGGAAAGCATATCATTTAGCAATGCAGTTCGACAAAGCATTAGATGCCTTTCAAGAATATTTGAGTAGTCCAATTAAAGATAAACACCTTGTTATAGAACATTCTGGTGCAGAGCTAGCTCAATTAATGAAGTCGTCTACTTATGCAAAGCAGATGGTTGCAGATCCCATAAAGGCCGAAATAAAGAATATTTTGGGCATAAATAGTCAGTATTCTGATTATGCTCCAGTAATTAGTGCCGACGAATCCATTATGATTTTTACATCGAGACGACCAGGAAGCGTGGGCGAATTAAAAGATTCTGAAAATAAATTTTACGAAGATCTATATATATCGGTTAATGAAAATGATGAATGGTCGATGCCGAAAAACATGGGAGCCTTAATCAATACAGAAAATCATGATGCAGGTATTGGGCTTTCTCCCGATGGACAGTTGTTGTTTATGTATAAGGCCAATGAGTTTGGAAGTGGAGATATTCATTACTCTAATTTGAATGGCGATATATGGAGTGCGCCTAAGATCTATGAGAACGATGTGAATTCTATTAGTATTGAATCGGGTGCAAGTATGAGCAGTGATGGACAGAGCATTTACTTTTGCAGCGATAGAGAAGGTGGCTTTGGAGGGCAAGATATTTATGAAGTAAAGTTGCTGCCAGATGGCACTTGGGGACTTGCTAATAATTTAGGCCCCAAAATCAATACGTTTTTAGACGAGGTTGCTCCCTTCATCCACCCCGATGGAGTTAAACTATATTTTAGTTCTAATGGCCACAACAATATGGGGGGCTTCGATATTTTTCATTCCGATAAAGAAAAAGGGGAATGGATCAAACCTAAAAACATTAAGTACCCCATTAATACTGTAGATAATGATATGTATTTCGTTTTGGCTGCCAATGGTAAACGAGCCTATTACTCTACACAAAGAAGCGACGGACTTGGTGAATCTGATATTTATGTGATCACTTTACCGGGCGAATCGTTTAACTTGATTTTACTAATGGGTGCTGTTACATCCGATTTGGTAACAGATGGGTCTGGCACCGGTTTATCCGATGCCAGCATTACAGTTACGGAATCTAATACTTCCGAAATAATAGGTGTTTACAAGCCCAATCAACTTACGGGTAAATATGTGATAGTACTTAACCCAAATATATATTACGAACTGACGATAGAGGCACACGATCACGAGAATTACTTCGAATTGATAAATTATACTAGTACTGGCGAATATCAAGAGATTAAAAAGAGCATTCAGTTGAAAAATACTTTGCCTGAGCCCGATCCCGAGCCAGAACCAGAGACGGAACCTGAACCAGAACCAGAGCCAGAACCGGAACCAAAAGAGATTGTTTTTAATG
>JABSPQ010000424.1 GCA_013214205.1 Flavobacteriales bacterium | reverse complement strand
TACCAGTGCAGATTGCGGTGGCTTTGCTTCTACTGGTTATTACTTCGATGAATCACTTGATGGTGGTGAAAGCAGTGGAGGATGGCAAGTTGTAACGTCGGGTTCAAACATTCATGGCCAAGGAGTTAGCATGTATATGTCAGCCGACGATATAGCACTTGATGTAACCGGACCGCCGCAGCAAGGCTCAATAACTTTTAATGCAAGTTCAACCCCAAAGTTGTCGTATACTTCTAATGATGTTGCCGATGAAGATGGTTGGAATTTAATCGGCAATCCTTTCCCTTCAGCAATAGATTGGGATTTAATTGATGCAGGCGATAAAGTTGGAATTACCGACATTATCTACATATTCAATAACTCAAATGGCTCATATGGCACTTATACTGGTGGTATGGGCGGCGCCGGACAAGGTGGGGTTAACAACATCATTCCTATATCACAATCGTTTTGGGTGCACGCCACGTCTAGTACGTCATTAACAATTAAAGAAGAAGATAAAGTAGATGATGATCAGGCGATTTTAAAGTCGAAGACAACATTTAAATATTTGAAATTGAAATTAGAAGGTGATGTCAATTCGTACAGCGACGATGTATTGTTGTTTTTTGATGAGGACGGATCAGCAGATTTTATTGATGGCCAAGATGCTCCCAAAATGGTCAGTTTTATAAGTGGAGCGCATAGTATTAGTGCAGTATGTGAGGATAGTATAGATGTAGCCATAAAAACCTTACCCGATTACAACGTTGATGTTGTGGTTCCTTTAAGAGTAAAAGTAGGGGCATCTGGAACTTATAGTTTAAATGCTGTGGATCTGGTGAATTTACCAGAAGGGATGCGTGTGGTGTTATTGGATTCTCTTACGGGAGATTCAACAGATTTGAGAATAACACCTAATTATAGCTTCTTTATATCTGATACTACAGAAGCTCCAAGAATGCACCTTAAAGTTGTTGATAATCAGCTATTAACAACGCTTGATGAAAGAAATGATGATGGGGTGAGAATCTATCCAAATCCTTCTAAAGGACAATTTTTTATTGATGACGAAACCGTTGATCATGACGGTATTATGGAAGTGTATGATATACTAGGAAAAAAGGTGAAAAGTGTTAAATCTCGGTTAGGAGAAAATAAAACTCAGATCGACGTAAATGCGAAATCAGGTGTTTATTTCATAAAAATGAGAAAAAATGATCGAGTTATTTCGCATAGACTGAATATCTTAAAGTAGGTTTAATTACCGGTGTTGTTTGTCGGCTTAATATGCTGTTAATGTGCCTGAAACTACCGTTGGTAGATAAATCTGCTTGTTAGCGGTATTTTCACTATATTTGGTTAAGATGCCCATTTTCTCCAAGCAATAGAATCTTTCCAAAACTTCATTTTAAAGAAACCGTGGTACTACTAACGAAACGCATAAAGACATACCTGATATTATCAATCTGTGTGATATTTTCTGTTTCAACGCAAGCTCAAACGGAAACAGGTCACACCGACCCTACAGTAATGCAAATTGGTGGCGGTGGCCAAGTGTGGTCC
Source organism: Flavobacteriales bacterium (assembly GCA_013214205.1). Taxonomy (GTDB): domain Bacteria; phylum Bacteroidota; class Bacteroidia; order DT-38; family DT-38; genus DT-38. The sequence continues at coordinate 1,752 of JABSPQ010000424.1, read as the reverse complement.
AATAAAAACGAGGCGATTTCCTTAAATAGTACATACGCAACCTCAACACCTGATGAGGGTGCAACCCAAAAACTACGAGCAAAAACTTTTGGTTTTGCCATTACTGATGGTGATGACATTGATGGCGTTGAAGTTAAAATAGTTTGGAGTGCCAATAATGCAGATCGTATTTTTCAGTCTCAAGTTAAGTTAACGTTAGGCGGAGTTCTGATTGGTACAAGTGCCTCAACAGGCAGTGCAATTAGTACCGTAGAGGGAACTACAACTTTTGGAGGAGCAGCAGATTTATGGGGAGGTACGTGGACAGAAACAGATATTGAAGATGCTACTTTTGGTGTTCAGTTTAAAGTGACGGAAACAGGAGATGGCACCAACACAATTTCGGTAGATCACATTACCATAAGTATTTTCCATTCTACACCATCTGGAGCAACGGTTTTTACCTCCAATAGTACTGGCGGTGGAGCTTGGAACGCGGGTACAACATGGGATCAAACAAATTGTGCGTCTTCTTGTATTGCGGGAACAGATTTTCCCTCGACAACAGACGATGCGGAAATTTTAGGAGGAGATGCAGTAACCATTCCAGGCTCATTTTCGGCTGAGGTATTAGACATAAAACTTAATTCTGATTATTCAAGCACACAAGCATCTACCTTAACATTTTCCAATAACACTTCTACATTAACTGTTGGCAACGATTTTGAAGTATTCGCAAGTACTGCACAAACGTTAGGCGCAGTTCATACTGTAAATTTAAATCAGGGTACGGTTACTATTGGTAATAACTTGGTAATGACTGCCGACAACTTCTCGGGAACACAAAGTGATGTACAGTTTAATGTTGGTGGAGGTACACTAACTGTTACAAACGATATTACTTTAGGAAGTGATAATATACTCGCTGATGCGGAAATAGACCTTACTACTAGTTCAAGTACATTAATTATTGGTGGAAGCATAAACGAAGCAGGGATCGTTGATAGGGGGCAGTTAATAAATATTGGTTCCGATTGTACCGTGGAATACAATGGCTCTGGAGCACAAACAATTGTAACTGATGTAGGAAGTACAGCTATTTCCTACGATAATTTAACGCTTTCTACTGGTGGTACAAAAACATGCGAGGGAGCCGTAACTGTTAACGACGATTTAACCATTGCCGACGGTGTTACATTGGCTTCGGCTAATTTCGATTTAAGTGTTGGAGGAAATTGGATAAATAATGAAACTACTGCCTCGGCAGGTTTTACAGAAGGTACGGGCACGGTAATTTTTAATGGAGGTTCGGCACAAACTATTTCTCATGGTGGCGGTACAGAAACTTTCTACAACCTCACAATAAGCAACACCAGTGGTGGTGTTTCTCTTTCTGATGGTATTAATTTAACGAACACATTAACCCTTACAACGGGTGTTTTAACTACAACCGGCCAAACGTTTACATTAATTTCTGACGCGTCGAGTTCGGCTCGAATAGGTGAAATAACAGGTGGTTCAATTACTGGAAATGTTACTGTGCAAACCTTTTACGGATTGTCGTCAGGAGGTTATTCAACAGGATGGCATGAACTATCTTCATGTATCGACGGTTCTACAGTAAACGACTATCAAGACGATTTTCAAACTTGTGGATATTCTGGTGCAGAATTTACCAGTGCAGATTGCGGTGGCTTTGCTTCTACTGGTTATTACTTCGATGAATCACTTGATGGTGGTGAAAGCAGTGGAGGATGGCAAGTTGTAACGTCG
>JABSPQ010000423.1 GCA_013214205.1 Flavobacteriales bacterium | reverse complement strand
TGTTTTAGCCGTAAAAGCAAATCAGCCAGAGTTGTTAGAAAACATAGAAGATGAATTTAGATTCAACAAAGATGTTGACACATCAATTGATATTGATTACGGGCATGGAAGAATTGAAACAAGAACATGTTCGGTTATCAATAACTTTATACACATTGAACAACCTGAGAAGTGGGTAGATTTAAAATCTGTAGTAAGAATTCAAAGCATTAGAGAGTTCAAAGCAACAGGAAAGATAGAATCTGCTACCAGATATTACATTACCTCCCTAAAGCAAAATGCTAAAAAGCTTCAACAAACTATTAGAAGTCACTGGGCTATTGAGAATAAATTGCATTGGTCATTAGATGTAGCATTCAATGAAGACCTCAATAGAAAAAGTAACGCGTCCCAAAATTTTTCATTGATTATCAAAATAGCGCTAAACCTTGCCAAGCAAGAGAAAACTTGTAAAATGGGAATTAAGTCCAAAAGAAAAAAAGTAGGTTGGGACAATCAATATCTCTAAATTCTACTAAAGGTTTAAATGCGTTTGCCCTGGGTACGTACGCATGAAATGTGAAAAAATCACTTCGAAATCACTACATTCGAAGAGTAATAGAATATAAGGCGTTTAAAAATGTCTACAACAAACAAGAAAGCTACTATTGTTGTCACATTCGTGACCCTGTTTTGTTGTGCCTTAACTTTTTCCTCACAAGCTGCCGACAAAGTGCAAGCTGGTGCATTTAGCGATGTAACCTGGTGTACTACCACATACAACACCGATACTTCTACGGTTTCTTTTAGTATTGATGAAATTAATGGGATGGGTTGGGCGAAAAACGAAACCGACGAAACAATATTCATGGATCTTCCGGTCGGAGTGAGCTATGTGCCAAATACAGGAACGTGTTCATATGCTTCAAACGGTGATATTATTGCGGTGGATTGCACCAACGATGGCAGTAGGATAACAGCAACTGTATCTACGGGGGGTACCAACAATCAATTTGATACAATTTACTTTAACGATTTTCAAATTTTTGGTACAGCTTCTGGCACCAACGATTTTATGTTTAGAAACGGTGGTTCACTTTTGATAATGGGCAAAGCAGAGCCTCTATCTACGGGTGATGTAGGAAACTTTGGAAACATTAAGGTACAGGAACCAATGATATATTCTTCCAATAATGCAGGGCAACCTAGCACCGACGATGTGCAACAAGTAGGCAGGAATAATGAAATATTGCGAATGGAAATTACCGTTACTGGGGGATGCCAAGAGCTCGATATTACAGAAATAGTATGTAATACCTCTGGTTCAACCGATGCTTCAGGAGATATAGCTGTGGCTGCAATTTATTACACAGGGACATCAAATACGTTTGCAACCACCACGCTATATGGCACGGATACATTACCAAATGGAGAGTTTACTGTTAATGGCTCTCTAACTTTAGATGACGAAACGGGCACGCATTATTTTTGGTTGGCCTATGATATAAACTTAGATGCCACTGTAGACAATGTTGTAGATGCCACATGGACTTCATTTATTATCGAAGGGTTTGAAGAGACTTCAATCACTACTTTTGCCCCGGCAGGCACCCGAACGATTACAGAAATAACCACATATTTTTCCATTGCTGATGGAGATTGGAATGGTGATAAAAATACCATTTGGAGCGAAACGGATGGAGGAGCAGCTTGTAATTGCGAACCTGATGGTAGTGGTTATGTAGAAATTTCGGATAATGTAACGTTAGATAAAGCTAGAGAAATAGATGTGCTGATAATAAAGGATGGTGGGTTTTTAGATGGCGCACAGAACCTAACCATCAATAGTTCTATCAGTTCTGAAGGATCGGGCTATTTTGATATTGAGGGCAAGATTACAATAAACGGTGATGCTACATTTAGGGGAACTGGGCAATGTACCACCGATGATAAACTTACTTGTTCGGGAACATTTGATTTGGGCAGCGGTGTAACAATCACCGAAACAGGCAACCAGGATTTTAATTTACATGGCAGTATTGTTATTGACGGAACACTGGCTTGCAAGGGAACTAAAGGAGTAAAAATGCAGGGTGGTTCTGCTGTAAATTTATCTGGTTCGGGTAGTATAACTTCGTTAAATGCCGCTGCAAAAATTGACATGAAGGGTGACGATGTTAATATTTTATCTGGTACAGATCTTACCATTCAACCGTTTGTTAAAATTCAAATAACTGTAACAAACAATGGTACTGTAACGCTGGATGGTTCGCTTTTAACCCAAGGAGACCTTGATGGAAATATGGGAAGTGGGGTATGGGTAAATGCCGATAATTCAACGTTGAATTATGGAGGGTTGACGGATATGTTCGACGATGCTGGGCGAATAACAAGCAATAGTGGTAGCACAGTAAATTTTATTAGAACCAGCGCTCAAAACGTTGCATTTAACACTTCAAGCACAGTGGAAAACGTTACGGTAAGCGGATCTGGAATAAAGCCCTTAACAGCTGATTTAGACATGGCTGGTAATTTTATTTTAAGCTCAGGGCCAACTTTCGATATGGCTACTTTTTCAATAAATCTTGAAGGAGATTGGTCGCATAACGGCGGGACATTTACGCCTTCTACAGGAATCGTAAATTTTGATGGTTCTGGCTCTCAGTTAATTGGAGGAACCACAACTTCCGATTTTAGCAATCTCACCATTTCCAATACAGGTTCGGGGGTATCGTTAGCAATTGCAACCAATGTTACAAGCGATATAACTCTTAGCTCGGCAACTTTAAATGATGGTGGCTTCGATTTAGATATTGGCGGTAATTGGTCGAATTCGGGAACATTTACGTCCTCTACAGGTGAAGTCGATTTTAATGGATCTGGAGCTCAATCTATTGGTGGTAGTTCTTCTACAGCATTTAACGATCTTACTATTTCTAACACTGGTACAGGAGCCACGCTAGGATTAGCAACCATTGTAGTAGAAAATCTAAGTATTGAGGCGAGTGGAATATTTGTTGATGGCGGTTTCGATATAGATATTGGTGGTAACTGGACAAACGCAGGAACATACACAACAACAACAGGAGATGTAGAGTTTAACGGATCGGGTTCGCAGAGTATTGGAGGTGCAAACACTACTCGCTTTAATACAATTACGATAGCGAATTCAGGTTCGGGAGTTGCGCTTGCAGTTGCAACGATTGTTGGAGATGATGTAACGATTAATTCGGGCTCAACTTTAAATGCTGCAGGATTCGATTTAAACATTGGCGGAAATTGGGTAAACAATGGTGTTTATACTCCATCCATCGGTCTGCTAGAGATGGATGGTAGTGCTGCTCAAACCATTGGAGGAAGTGCTTTAACAACATTTAATAATCTCGAAATAAATAATTCTGGCGGTGGAGTTTCTTTAATAAGCGATCAAGATTTAACGGGAGTTTTAATGATTACGCTGGGTGATTTTGATACAAACGGACAAATTTTTACCGTTGTTTCTAATAGCTCGGGCACAGCAAGTATTGGTGAAATAACAGGCTCTATTACTGGAGATATTACAATGCAAAGGTATTTTTCTCTCGCTACAGATGGGGGTGGAGACGCTTGGAGAGAATTATCGTCTTGTATAGTTGGGGCAACCGTAGCAGATTGGCAAGACGATTTTATTACTTGCGGATTTACTGGTGCAAGATCTCAGGATTGCGGCGGATTTGTTTCAGGCTATTATTTTGATGAATCTGTAGATGGCGGTTTAAGTAGTGGGGGTTGGCAAGCAGTTACATCATCTGGTCAGAATGCACTTGGATTTGGGGTAAGCATGTACGTTTCGGAAGCTGATTTTACCTTAGATGTAACCGGAGTGACCAATACCGGCCCACATGTTTACAATTCAAGTTCAACACCCAAACTTACCTTTACCGATAATTACGCTCCAGATGATGATGAAGACGGCTGGAATTTACTTGGAAATCCTTTTCCTTCATCTATAGATTGGAACAAAATTGACGTTGCCGATAAGTTCAACATCGACGATGTAATTTATATTTTCAACGCTGCAAATGGCCAGTATGGAACTTATACAGGAGGTGCACCAATAGGAACAAACGATGTAGACAATATCATTCCTTCAACACAAGCATTCTGGATACATGCCAACGGAGCCAGTCCGGTTTTAACAATAAGAGAAGAGGATAAAGACAATACGGATAAAGCCATCATTAAGTCGATAAACTACATGAAAGGCTTTATGAAGCTGTCAATCACAAGCGAAATCAATAATTATAAAGATGAGATGATTATCATATTCGACGAAAATGGAGCAGCTCAATATTTGGGTAGTAGAGATGCTTTAAAACTCTATAGTTTTATTTCGGAAGCCCCCAGTATAAGTGCTTTAAGTTCTGATGATAGAGACATAACAATAAAATATTTACCAACCGATTCGTTGAATTTAGAGGTTCCATTAAATATTCAGGTTGGTGTATCGGGCGATTATAAATTAAAAGTAGAAGACATGGGAGACATGTCTGGGATGTCGGAGGTTTACCTTGTAGATGAGGCTGGTAACACAACAGATTTAAAGAAAGAGAATACATACAATTTTTCAATAACAGATTCGGAAAGCACTGGGCGTTTTTATCTTAACCTTAAAGGGAATGTTACTGCCTCAATAGCCGATAATGCAGTCAATTCAACTATAAAAATATATCCGAATCCATCGCAAGGTTTATTTTATTTAGAAGGGGATGAAATTGACCACAATGGGAAAATTGAAGTTTTCGATGTATTGGGTAAAAAAGTGAGGAGTAAAAAATCCAGGGTATCAAACAATAAAACCCAGGTAAACATTAAGGCTCATGGAGGTGTTTATTTTGTTAGATTCCGAAAAGGAGAACAGCTTATTTCTCGCAAGGTGAATATATTAGATTAACATATTTGGATACGTAAATTTTCGAATCATACGTAATAATCAAAGTTAGTTTATCGACTACTCGATTCTGTTTATAGACGAAATACGGTTATTGATAGATAAAGCTATTGATCTTTAAGTATTTAGCTTATCTTTGGATAAGATACTCTCCATTTTTACGTTTATATACGTATACATTAAACATATAAGAGTAGATCTAAAATAAGTTGGAATACACTTCAAAAATATCAAATAAGACATTTGTTGGCTACGTACTTTTCTCTGCGCTAATATTTGGTTTTTTTCAGCTAAGTGCCCAAACAGGGCCAAATAGTCCTTCAACATTCAATAGTGCCGGCGCTGGATCTGTTTGGACAAGCGTAAGTAACGTAGGCGCATCCGATGATGTATATGCCACTGCAACACCGGATGAAGAAAATACAAGAAGAGTAAGGGTAACTGATTTTGGTTTTGCGATAACGGATGGAGATGAAATAGAAGGTATTGAGGTTACTGTAGAATGGGCTGCAGATAATGCAGACAGAATTTTTGAAAAACAAATTAAGTTGCGAAAGGGCACTTCGTTGGTTGGAACAAATAATTCCTCAAATGCTGTTATCACTACTACTGAAACCATAACCACCTACGGGGGGGCTACCGAATTGTGGGGTGAAACGTGGTTAGAATCAGACATAGAGTCTGCCAATTTTGGAGTGCAAGTAAAAGCAAAAGAAACAGGCGACGGAACCAATACAATTTCGATCGATCACATTACCATTACAATCTACCATTCTACTCCGTCTGGTGCTACTGTATTTGTATCTAACGGATCTGGTGGTGGCGATTGGAATGTAGGAAGTACATGGGATCAAACGGGTTGCACTTCAGGATGTGTGGCAGGAACAGATTATCCGTCATCAACAGAAGATGCGGAAATATTAGGAGGTGACAACGTTACTATTACAAGCGGTTTTTCTGCTGAAGCGTTGGATGTAACCCTCAATTCAGATTATTCAACTACAGAGGCTTCTACCTTATCATTTGGCAATAGTTCGTCATCATTGGCTGTTGGCGACGATTTCGAATCGTTAGCAAGTACCTTGCAGATTACAGGTGCAATACATACGGTAAATTTGAATGGGGGATCAATTACGATTGCTGATAATTTGATTCTTACTGCCGACAATAATGCTAGCAAGCGTTGCGAAGTAGATTTTAACATAGAGGGTGGAACAGTTACTGTTGCAAACGATATTTATTTAGGAAGTGATAACAATAATGCAGATGCTGAAATAGACCTATCTACCAGCAATAGCAAGCTTATTTTAGGAGGGAACTTTTTTGAATCGGGAACTGCTGATAGAGGGCAATTACTTACAATAGGTACCGATTGTACAGTAGAATATAACGGTTCTGGTGCGCAAACAGTTGTCACTGCTGTGGGCAATACTGCTGTTGCATACGATAACTTAACGCTTTCTACAGGAGGAACAAAAACCATTGATGCAGACGCAACCATAAATGATGATTTAAGCATTGCTAACGGTGTTACGTTGGCATCGGGTAACTTCGATATAACCATTGGTGGAAATTGGCTCAACAACGAAACTACGGCCTCGGCAGGATTTACTGAAGGCACAGGCACAGTTACATTTAATGGTAGCGATGCACAAACCATATCGCATGCTGGAGGTGTAGAAACTTTTAATGATCTCACAATTAATAATTCTAGTGGAGGAGTGGCCATGTCCGACGGCATTAATTTAATTGCAACACTTACCCTAACCTCAGGAGTATTAACTACAACTGGACAAGCATTTACTGTTGTTGCTGATGCATCGGGAACAGCGCGAATAGGAGAAATTACTGGTGGATCGATTACTGGAAACATTACCATGCAAACCTATTATCCTTTGTCTACCGAAGGTTATTTGGTTGGCTGGCATGAACTCTCTTCGTGTATAGTTGGTGGATCGGTAAGTGATTGGCACGACGATTTTGAAACTTGTGGATATAGCGGTGCACAATATACTAGTGCAGAATGCGGTGGCTTTGCTTCTACTGGTTATTATTTTGATGAATCGTTAGACGGTGGTGAAAGCAGTGGAGGCTGGCAAGTAATTACATCGTCTAAAAGTACACTTGGCCAAGGAATTAGTATGTGGGTTTCGGCAAACGATATTACCCTCGATGTAACTGGAGTTCCTCAAACGGGCTCAATAACTTGTAATTCAGGTTCCAACCCAAAATTGTCGTACACCTCCAATCATGCCGATCCAGATGAAGATGGATGGAACTTGTTAGGAAATCCATTTCCTTCTGCTATAGATTGGGACTTAATTGACGGTGGTGATAAAATTGGAATCGACGACATCATATACATATTCAATAATTCTACAGGGTCTTATGGATCTTATACTGGTGGTATGGGCGGTGCAGGACAAGGAGGAGTAAATAATATTCTACCAGCATCACAAGCTTTTTGGATTCATGCCACAGCAAGTCCTTCACTTGTAATAAAGGAGGAAGATAAAGTAGATGATGATCAGGCAATTTTAAAGTCGAAAACAACATTTAAATATTTAAAATTGAAATTGGAAGGTGATGTAAATTCCTATAGCGACGACGTATTGTTGTTTTTTGATGAGGATGGATCATCGAACTTTATAGAAAGTAAGGATGCTCTCAAAATGTATAGTTTTATAAGTGATGCTCATAGTATCAATACGGTATGCTCGGATAACGAAGATGTTTCGATAAAAACTTTACCCGATTACGGCGCTAACATTGTAGTTCCTCTTAGGATAAAAGTAGGAGGTGGTGCATCTGGAATTTATAATCTGAATGTAACAGACATGGTGAACATACCAGATAGTATGGACATAATTTTGCTGGATTCTTTAACAGGCGATATAACTGATTTAAGGAAAACACCCAATTATAGTTTTTCAATTTCTGACACTACCAATGCACCCAGAATATACCTGAAATTTAGTTTGGATCCTTTGCTTACTAAGCTCGAAGAAAATAATAACGATGCCATTAAGCTTTATCCAAATCCATCAAGAGCGCCTGTGTTTATTGAAGGTGAAGAAATTGATCATGATGCCAATTTTGAGGTGTACGACATCCTTGGCAAAAAGATGGCAAGTAAAAAAACGAGGGTAGGAGAAAATAGATCTCGAATCGATATAAATGCAAAATCAGGCGTTTATTTCGTCAAATTCCGCAAAGGAAATCAATTGGTATCCCGCAGGATAAATATCTTGAAATAAGATTTATAGAATTATTCCATTCGTAAATAAATTTTTGTTTACTACGTAATGTCTTGAATCCGTTAATCCAATCCATTGATCTGTTTACCCCTCGTAACGCGCTGTTAACAGATAATCGCGTTATTTGTAAGTTATTAGCTTTACCTTTAAAGTAACATACTAGAAATATTGCGTACAATTACGTAGAGACGTCTGTTGTGAGGCTGGGTAATAATCTTAATATCAAGAGCTTAGGTCGATAAAAACTGTCGGAATATCAATGAAAAAAATTAAAGCATATATGCATAAAGCAATATTGGTCGCATTTGCGACCGTGCTATGTTGTGTGTTTACCTTCTATGGTTTTGTCGGCAATGTAAGTGGGCAGTCACTCCCTTCAACCGGATTAGTTTTACATTATGATGCACAAGATGTTGATGGAGATGGAGACTTTACAGATCAGCCTTCAAATGGTTCAGTTGTAAGTTCCTGGTCAAACCAATCTTCTTCAGCTGATGCCGTAGCTACCGCAGGCAATGAACCTACCTTTGATGCAAATGGAATAAATATTAATGGTGCTATTAGCTTTGATGGTACTAATGATTTGTTCACAATAGCGAATTCTACAGATCTTAATACTGAAGCGACTACCGATGAAATTTCTTTAGCAATTGTTTTAGAAACAGGGGCAAGCGTGGCAGGAGAACAAATTATTTACGAACAAGGTGGTGGAGCCAGAGGTTATAGTTTTGTGATTCAAAACAGCCACATCTACGCAGGTGTTTGGAATAATATTGAGTGGGATGCAAGCCATCAGTACAAAAGTGTCGATTTAGGATCGGTTTCACCCAATACCATTTATTTTATAACCATTGTCCAAAGCTCATCTTCTGGTGCGGATGCTACCAATACATTAAGTATTTATTTAAATGGATCATTAGCCAGTAGCGTTAGCCATGTTGATCCTCAAATAGCTCATTGGGGTGCAATAGGATTGGGAAGAATAAATGGTGGAACAGTTTTACCTGCTGATGATGTTGTTGGGAGTACCGCAAACACTGATTATTTCCAAGGATTGATAGGCGAATTTTTAATTTGGAAAAATGCCTTGCCGACTACCGATATAACTGGTTTAAATACCTATTTCTTAGATAGGTGGAGTATACAAACGCCGCCAACATTAGATTTAAACGGCTTAGCATCTAACGGACAAGATTTTCAAGCTCAATTCTCAGAAGGAGGTATTCCTGCCAATATTGCCAATTCGGGATCTGCAACTATTACCGATATAGAGAGCACCTACCTTTCTCAAATAACCTTTAAGGTGAGTAACGCGCTAGATGGAACAGATGAAGTTTTCAATATAAATGGAACTGATATAATACTTAATACCAATGGCGTAAATATAATTTCTGCCGCCAATAATTTACCAAAGCTGCAAAGTACAGTTTCGGCAGGTACAGGGGCAGATGCAGATAAGCAGATTTTATTATTGGAATCTGTAGATGGAAGTAATGTAGTTATCGACCTTTCCATTACAGATGCTCAAGCGATACTGAGAGGCATTACTTACGAGAACCAGTTAGCGACTGTAACACCGGGTACTAGGGATATTGAAATTACCGCAACAGATACCAACAATAAAGAATCTGCAGTGGTAAATAGTGAAGTTGAAGTAATTGCTGGAGCGCCAGACCTTGATTTAAATGGCCCCTCAACAGGTGGTGCGAATTACACAACAAGCTATGTAAATTTATTATCAGAAAACATATGTGATGGCACTGCAACCATCACAACAGTGACCAATCTGGATTCCTTAGAATTATTCTTAGCGGTTCAAGATTTGAACTTAGAAAACTTTAACATCAGCGGAACAGCCATAGATATTTCGTCAAATGGTGTTACCAACATTACAACAACTCCCGAAAACCTTACTGTTACCGTTTCTGAAGTATTAACAGGTTTAAATGCAGGAAAACAAAGCGTATTAATTGAACCAGCAAATTCAATAACAGCGAGCCAAATGCAAACCTTGTTGTTATCTATCACTTATAAGCATCTTGCAGGTACTTTTTCTACCAACGATAGAATTATAGGGGTTGTGGTAACGGATATTAATAACTTTTCTTCTTCTCAAGTAAATACAACCTTAGATATAGCTTCACCACCGGTAAACAGTGTGCCAGGCGAACAATTTGCAGAAGCAAGTACGCTTTTGTCTATTACGAATATATCTTGTTCTGATGCCGATGGCGATTTGGCTTCTGTTAGACTTGAGGCTAAAAGTTCTGGTAGTTTGAGTGTAACAGCTTCTGGCGGAGTTGAACTTTCTGGAAACGATTCGCACAACTTATTATTAACGGGTACTGAAATAGACATCAATGCAACTTTAGCAACCCTAAAATATACGAGTGTAATAACAACAGGAACAGAAACTTTAGAGGTAACTGCTACAGATGATCTAGCGACTACAGATATCGACGAAGTACCTATAACTATTAATCCACCTCCTTTAAGTGGATTGGTTTTACATTATGATGCACAAGATATTGATGGCGATGGCGACTTAACAGATCAACCAACAGATGGTGCTAATGTAACTACCTGGACCAACCAATCTAGTTCTGGCGATGCAACAGCTACAGGAGGAAACGAACCTACTTTTAGTGCCTCTGGTATAAATTCGAATGGCGCCGTTAGCTTTGATGGTACCAACGATTTTTTCTCTATTGCAAACTCAAATGATCTGAATACTGAAGCGACTACCGAAGAAATTTCCTTAGCGATTGTATTAGAAACAGGAGCAAGCGTTGCAGGAGAACAAATTATTTACGAACAAGGTGGTGGAGCCAGAGGTTATAGTTTTGTGATTCAAAACAGCCACATTTATGCTGGCGTATGGAATAACCTTGAGTGGGACGCAAGCCATCAATATAAAAGTGTGGATTTAGGATCGGTTTCGGCTAATACCACTTATTTCATTACGATTGTACAAAACTCGTCTTCTGGTGTAGATGCTACCAATACATTAAGTATTTACTTGAATGGAACGTTGGTAAGTAGCGTTACTCATGTTGATGCCCAAACATCGCATGCCGATGAGATTGGATTGGGAAGAATAAATGGTGGAACTGTTTTACCTGCTGATGAGGTAGTTGGAACAACTGCCAATACCGATTTTTTCCAAGGATTGATAGGCGAATTTATGATTTGGAAAAATGCGTTATCATCAACAGAGATAGATGATTTAAATACTTATTTCTTAGACAGGTGGGGTATTACAACACCTCCAACAATAGATTTAAATGGCTTAGCATCTAACGGGCAAGATTATCAAACACAATATTCTGAAGGTGGTATTCCTGTAAATATTACCAGTTCAGGATCGGCAACCATCACAGATATAGAGAGTACCGATCTTTCTCAAATGACCTTTAAGATGGCTGGCTTGGCAGATGGAACAGATGAAGTTTTAAATATAAATGGAACAGATATTATTCTAAGCAGCAATGGTGTAATTATAATTTCTGCTGTCAATAGTTTACCAAAGCTACAGAGTACCGTTTCGGCTGGTACAGGGGCCGATGCTGGCAAGCAAATTTTGTTATTGGAATCTGTAGATGGGAGTAATGTAGTTATTGGCCTTGCCATTACAGATGCTCAATCTATACTAAGGGCTATTACTTACGAAAACCAATCGGGATCTTTAACAACAGGCAATAGAGACATAGGGATTACCGCAACAGATACAGATAGTAAAGAATCTGCAGTAGTAAATAGTGAAATAGAGGTAATAGTTGGAGCTCCAACTGTTGATTTAAATGGTGCCTCATCCAGTGGAGGAAATTATACAGCCAACTATATAAACTTAACGACTGAGAATATATCTGATGCAACTGCAACCATTACAGCAGCAAACAATCTCGAATCCTTAGAATTATTTTTAGACGTTCAAGATTTGAATTTGGAAAACTTTAACATCAGTGGTACGGCTATTGATATTTCTTCAAATGGTGTAACTAACATTACAACAACTCCCGAAAATCTTACTGTTACTGTTTCGGAAGTGCTAACAGGTTTAAATGCAGGGAAACAAAGCGTATTAATTGAACCAGCTAATTCAACCACTGCCAGCCAAATGCAAACCTTATTGTTATCTATCACTTATGAGCATGTTGCAGGTACTTTCTCCACCAGCGATAGAGTTATTGGGGTTGTGGTAACCGATGTTACTAGCCTTTCCTCGTCACAGGTTAATACAACTCTCCAAGCGATTGATGCATATGAATGGACAGGCGCAACAAGTTCGGTTTGGAATGTAGCAACTAACTGGGATAATAGTGTTGTACCTCCAAGCGGTGCCAATATTACAATTCCGAATACGGATAATCAGCCAGTTTTAGATCAAAATAGGACGATAGGAGATTTAACTTGCACGAACTCCACCTTCGATTTAAACTCCCTTATTTTAAATATTGAAGGAGATGTAACTGTTACTACCAGTGTAATAAGTGGTGGTGAAGTAATTTTTTCGGGAACAGGAGCAAAGCAATTCATATCGATTGTTGGTACGCTAAGTGCTGAAGATTTAACTATAAATAATTCTAATAATGTCGAAATATCAACAGGTAGTATCAATTTGGCTGGCACGTTAACTTTAACGGATGGAGATTTAATTACCAATAACGGATTAACATTAACATCTACCTCAACCCAAACAGCTCGTATTGCCGAAATTATTGGAGGAAGTCTTGTTGGCAATATTACCATGCAGACTTTTTACGGTTTAGCATCAGGAAGTTATTTTACAGGATGGCACGAGATTTCATCATGTATAACAGGTGCCACTGTAAACGATTGGCAAGACGATTTTCAAACTTGTGGATATTCTGGTGCAGAATTTACCAGTGCAGATTGCGGTGGCTTTGCTTCTACTGGTTATTACTTCGATGAATCACTTGATGGTGGTGAAAGCAGTGGAGGATGGCAAGTTGTAACGTCG
>JABSPQ010000422.1 GCA_013214205.1 Flavobacteriales bacterium | reverse complement strand
GAAGTTTCATAAACGTAAAGATTTCTTGTCGCTCGTGGAGAAGATGCCTATTGCCTTTTTAAATATATCCCGTTCCATACGAACATCTGCTAGTTCTGATTTTAAAACTGCCAGCTCTCATTCTTTATCTGTCATTTTAGGCTTACCTCGTCCTGGAAAGCTATTGTGTTCGTACTTTGATAACTCTTTTCTCCACCGATAAAGCATATTTACCTCTAACCCTAATTCTATCGCTATTGCAGGCACATTACCTCTTGCTGCTGCCAGTGCTACTGCCTTCTCTTTGAAAGCGGAATCAAATGTTCTTCTTTTTCTTCTTCTTCTTCTTCTTCTTCTTGCCTTTTTTGTAAATGAGTTCGTCTTGTTGGATGTCGTTTACGATAGATTGCCAATCGTTTACCTTTTCTTCGGTATCGAGTTTGGTGTATTGGTAATCTGCTTTGGTAATTTCTAAACGGGCAATTGGTTTGCCTAGATTTTCTTCTATTTCTTGGAGCATGTCTTTTTCTTCGATGCTGCTAAAAGAAATGGCTTGGCCTTTATTGTCGCCACGGCCGGTACGGCCAACGCGGTGAATGTAGTGCTCGGACGATTCGGGCAAGTCGTAATTAATTACGAGCTCCACATTGGGGATATCGATGCCACGGGCACTGATGTCGGTAGCGATTAATATTTTAAGGTCGCCTTTTCTAAAATGTCGCATGGTTTGTTCGCGTTCCTCCTGCAACCTGTCGCTGTGGATGGTGTCGGTTTCGATGTTTACCCGTTCCATTGCTTTTTTAACCCGCTCGGCCCTTACTTTGGTGCGAACAAATACCAAAATCTTTTTATCGATATTGTTTTTAACCACGCTTTCTAAAAAGAAACGTTTGTCGTCCATTTCTATATGAGCTACAGAATGCTCTATGTTTTTAGCAACAGGATCTTTAGGCGAAATCTGAATTCGGATCGCATTGGTTACCAACGAATAGGCCAGTTTTTTAATTTCGTCGTTAATGGTAGCCGAAAAGAAAAGTGTTTGTCGGCGTCGTGGTAAGTGCCACATTAAATCTCTAATGTCTTTTATAAAACCTAAATCCAACATGTGATCGGCTTCATCTAAAATTAAAGTCTCAATTCTTTTTAAATCCAATGCACCTTGGCTTACCAAATCGAACATACGGCCCGGTGTGGCAATTACCACGTCTACCCCTTTGTTTAATTGTTTAATTTGAGGTTCTTGATCTACCCCACCGTGTACAGATAAAGTCACCACTTTGGTGTGTTTTGCCAAGGAATTGAATACACTTTCTATCTGAATAGCCAATTCGTGGGTTGGCGCCATTATTAAACAGCTTACTCCGTAAGATCGCTTGCTAGCCTTGTATTCGTGGAGTTTATGCAAAATAGGGATGGCGAATGCCGCTGTTTTTCCCGTTCCTGTTTGTGCTATGACCAGCACGTCTTCGCCTTTTAAGATGGGCGGAATGGATTTAAACTGAATATCTGTAGGTTTTTTATAACCTAATTTTGCAATATTCGTTTTAATGGTATCGGCAAGGCGGTAATCGCTAAATTTCATAATTGTGTTATTCTATAAGGACTACAAAATTACTTAGAATCGTTTTAATAGCGGCTATCTATTTGCAATCGTTTATGGGCTAACACTCTAAATATTAAATATCTTGTTGTACATTCACCACTTCTCAAAAATTGAACCATGAAAAGACCATCTGTCGATGAAATAGTTCCATCCTTTAAAGCATTTTTAATTTAACCAAAGGAGACGATTTAATCGTTTTGCTCGAAGAAAACTTAAAATAAATTAAAAGGCGCGCGACTAAAGTGCCCAGCGAAAAGGAACATTATAGGTATGCCGAAGGTAAATAGACAACAAACGAGGTGGAGTGTCACATAATGGCTACGGAAGTATTTTTCTGTCAATCTATAGCTGAAGCAGTTAAAGGACAAAACTTTGCTAAAATTACCTACCCTTTGCCAAGGTGAAATATTGAGGAAAATGGTGTTAAAACCATGGTGGAAATCCTAAAGGATTACGATATTGCAAGGGCCGAATCAATTAAGATGTTGCTGCAGTTTGATGAAGAATTTCTTACCAAAACTCAAATAATGAGAAAGAATCCATATACTCCTGTTGGTATAGGATACATTGTAGCGGGGCATTGCTTGCATCATTTAAATATGATCGAGAAAAACTATTTGGATTAATACAATCTGTTATTCAACCATTTTTTGTTAATAAAGCAGGGTTTTACGCTGTAAATTTCTGTTGGTATTTCTGTATCTTAGCATCCAAACATAAAAACGCTATACATGAAAAAAACAAACTTTAAGAATCGGTTGTTAAGCTATTCGCTGGCTGCTGGTGCTGTAATGGCTTCGGGTGCTACAGCTACTGCTGAGATTATATACACTGATATTCCTGACGAAACAATATCTAACGAAACTTTTGCAATAGACATAAACGGCGGCGGAAACGACGTTTTAATTCAGCAAGCATTTGCTGTGTTTTCAGGATCGTTCAGCGTTTTTACATACGATACAAACCCCGTATTAACAGCTGGGAATAATTATATCCAAGCGCTCAATTCTAGTTTCGAAATTGGCGGTTCTACAAGCGTTTCTAACTTCGACTTTTACGGTAATTTTAAAGGTAACCTTTTAGGTATTACTGGTGATGCTAATTGGACAGATGCTGAGTATAAATACTTTGGTGTAAGGCTTGAAAACGGTTCTGATTATTATTACGCTTGGGTTGGATTGGAAATAAACACAACAACTTTTGACGTAGTTGTTACAGGTTACGCATACGAGAATGTTGCAGGTGTGCCTATTACGGCTGGCGAAACAGGTTTATCGGTTTCTGTTAGAGACGAACAAAAAGACAAAACAACCATTTATGGTTTTGATAGACAAGTTAGAATTAAAAGCCAAAATGGAAAAGGTGGTAATGTAACAGTTTACGATCTTACCGGAAAGCAAGTTCATACTTCTTCGTTCAAAGGAACAGACAGCACTGTAAAAGTTGACCGTAGCGGAATTTATATGGTTAAGGTAACTATTGACGGAAAAACTACTACAAGAAAAGTTAGCTTGTAAGCTTACTTCTGTCTAGTCCTAAATAACCGTTACAGGTTTTAGGTTGATAAAAATAGATTAATTAAAGAGCAGCAAAAACGTTTTTGCTGCTCTTTTTTATTTTATAAGTTTTGATTTTCAGAGGTAGATAGTTAGCTGCATATTAATTTATTTTGATATATTTTATCTGAATTAACCATTCTCTCTATTAGGTTATTGAAAATATTGCTCTTAGACTGCGACCAATTAATTCTATAACAAAACTCATCTAAATATCGGTTAACATTAAAAGGGCTTATCCAAGAATACGTTGTTCTTAACCATGATTTTAATTGATGAATCAT
>JABSPQ010000421.1 GCA_013214205.1 Flavobacteriales bacterium | reverse complement strand
CAACTCGTAAGAGGATGAGCTAATTACACAGCCGATACCTGTAAAATGGTATCACTACTTCGAAGAGCCGTATGAGTCGAGAGGTTCACGTACGGTTCTGTGAGAAGTTAGGGGTGAAATTCCCCTGGCTTACTCGACTAGTAGCTTTTAATGGTTTGTATTCTAATTCTTTATTAAAAATCAGTGTATAAGCAAGGGTTAAAGAAATAATTGTAGGGCTTAAGAAGTAAAATGTTAACCACATTAATTTTCCATAAAATAGATTCTCAATAATGGCTCCCCAGAAAAAGGCAGAACCAAGTATTAGTAAAAATAAAGGTGTTAGTAATACTTTTCTCGCAATTAAATAATGAATGTAGGTAATGATTGTTACGCCGCCACATATAGCACCGAGATAACCAACTATGTTTTGGTGTGGCCAGTGGTTAATTGCAAAAGCCATATAAATTACTTGAATTATTACTCCAATTAGAATTATAAGTCTAGAGTTATTAATCGTAAGTGAATCTCGTATTATCCATAATAGAATTAAGTGCCCGCCACATAGCAGATACCACGCATTACCCTCGTAACTTGAAAGGAAATTTATAGAATATCCTAAATTATCCATCCAAAACTGGATAGCGTGATATCCGTAAATAATAGCTAATAATATTTTAAAATATTTTACCATTAATTGCTACTAACGCTTAGCTCGTATGATGCACTATTTCTCTACAATACTCCTGTAAAGCGGCAATTGTTATTGACCAAGCTTAACGGTTTGTTTTTTGTTGTTTTGTGAAAAAGTTAGCTTTTGATTGTCGGCTCCGAATTCAATTGAGACGATGTTGGCTTGGTCCGAAAGAATTTCTGTGAAGATGCTATTTTCAACGCTTAGCGATGTAAACTTGCCATATTGCTGGCAGTTAGTTATTTCAACGTAAATGTAAAGGTCGTGCAGGTCTTTGCTCATTTCTTTACCCACCCACTGGTAATGCGTCGGTTTACCGTTAGGAAGAATGATTAAGCGGCGCTCGAAATAATCTTTTATCAGTTGATCGGTTGATTTGCTTTCATTGTCTGTTCCGATCCTTAATTGTTTTGCTCCTTGATCTTCTAGCGCACTTTCTAAATCTTGAACGGCAACCTGTATTGTAATCTCTATAAGATCGCTACTATTATTATAATGCAGGGTGGTTTGCGTTACATGGAAATTGTGGAACGAAATGAATAAGGAGAGGAACGAAATAAGTACGGTGTTCAACATGTGTTACTTATCTTCAGCAGGTTCTTCTGTGTTTTCCTCTTCCGCATCTTTCTCTTCTGCTTCTTTCTTTATTTCTTCTTCTCTTTCCTGTGCTTTAACCTCTTTCTGCATTAGGTTGTCTTTGCTTTTATCCTTCGCTTTGTAAAGTTCAAATCTGGTTGGTTCCATCCTCGGAGGCCAGTAATTGTTATTCCTGTCAACATCTGCCGTTTCCAACAATGGGTCTAAGGTTACTCTAGCAACTTCTTTGTCTAGTATAAATACCTTCGTTATAGATTCCGAATTCTGTACCCAAATTTCTGCTGGAATCCTCACTACCTCTTTTGATCCATCAGTGTATTCAAACTCTAATATAATTGGCATTACCAAGCCTCCAATATTCGAAAACTGGAGCTCATAGTAATTCTTACCATCGCTCAATAACGCTAACTCTTGTTCTTCTAAATCTTCGATGTATTCGGTGTAATCTTCCTTTTCTAGGATGCTCGTAAGAAATGGATCGTAGGTGGTATAAAAATCTATCGACTTTTCGTCCAACTCGTCAACCGTTTTTTCGATAAGAATCTTGTTTCTCGTTCCTCCTATGTACGTATCATCTTTTTCCTCGTTGGCTTTTGCAATTGGATTTTCCACTTCTGGATTGCCAGTACTTACCTTAAACCAACTAACCTGATCCAAAGAAATATCTACATGATCGTTGGTATAAAACCAACCTCGCCAAAACCAATCCAAATCTACTGCACTGGCATCTTCCATTGTTCTGAAAAAGTCGGCAGGAGTGGGGTGCTTAAATGCCCAACGCTCGCTGTAAGTTTTAAATGCATGGTCGAATAACTCTCGGCCCATAATGGTTTCTCGCAATATGTTAAGCGCGGTTGCTGGCTTGCCATAAGCATTGTTTCCAAATTGTAAAATCGATTCTGAATTAATCATAATAGGAGAGATGCCACTTTTATCACCTTTCATATAACTCACAATATTTTGGGGTGGTCCTCTTCTAGACGGGTAACCTCTTTCAAATTCTTCTTGGGTAAGGTATTGTACAAATGTGTTTAAACCTTCGTCCATCCAAGTCCACTGGCGCTCATCCGAATTGATAATCATAGGGAAGAAGTTGTGTCCTACCTCATGGATAATCACACCGATCATTCCATACTTGGTTCTTTTAGAATAGGTTCCATCTTCTTCTGGCCTGCCGTAATTAAAGCAGATCATTGGGTATTCCATCCCGATTCGCTTGGTATGTATAGAAGTTGCCTGAGGATAAGTATAGTCTGTGGTAAACTTAGAATAGGTTTTAAGCGTGTGGGCAACAACTCTTGTGGAATATTGCTCCCAAAGCGGATTACCTTCTTTGGGGTAGAAGCTATAAGCCATTACTGTTTTTCCTGAAATTTTTACCGCCATGGCGTCCCAGATAAACTTTCGTGAACTGGCCCAACCGAAGTCGCGAACATTTTTTGCTTCGAACGTCCATGTTTTTTTTGATGGGCTTTTTTCTTTTTCGCTTGCTTCTGCTTCCTCTTGCGTAACAATAATTACTGGCTCGTTAAAGCTAGTCCTCGAACTTTCCCATCGCTTTCTTTGTGCATTACTTAAAAGAGACGAAGCATTCTTTAACTCTCCGGTAGCCGCTACAATATGGTCGGCTGGTACGGTAATGTTTACCTTATAGTCTCCGAATGGAAGTGTGAATTCTCCATTGCCTAAAAACTGTTTGTTTTGCCATCCGTCAACTTCATTATATACAGCCATCCTCGGAAAGAACTGGGCTATGCTATAAATCGAATTGTCTTCCTCTTCAAAATATTCATATCCGCTTCTGCCACCAAGTTTCATTCTGTCGTTGATGTTGTACCAATATTTTATTTTAAACGAAAAAGACTGGCCTTTTCTTAATGGTCGGGGAAGGTCAATTCTCATCATCGTTTCGTTGACCGTGTAGGATAACTTATTTCCGCTTGCATCGGTAACATGATCCAATTTAAAACCACCATCAAAATTCATCTTATCGTGCATCCTTTTTATAGACCCGAAACTCATTTCGCTATCTATACTACTGGTACTAGTAAGTTGACCAATTGAGTTTTTCGCTCTTATATTTTGATCGAGCTGTACCCATAAATAATCTAAAGCATCGGGCGAATTGTTGGTATAAGTAACAGTTTCATTCCCTTTTATGGTGTGGTTCTTTTCATCCAATTCTACATCAATTACATAGTCTGCTTTTTGCTGATAGTATTGATGCCCCGGTGCTCCACTGGCTGTTCGGTATACATTAGGCGTAGGCAGTTCTTCGTAAAGTTGTTTGAATTTACTTTGATTAGTATTCTCTTGTGCTACCAAGCTAAGTGCGGCAACGGAAAACAATATGATGAGCTTATACCTAGTCGACATTAAAGAGAAGTTTGGGGACGTAATGCTTTTCATAATAGTTAGAATTGTTTGGGATTCTGTTTAAGTAAAGTTAAATGTTTCTTTATTTATCCATATAAAGAACTACAGCATAAACTTTTACCCAACGACAAATAAGTAGATTATTATTCTATTGAATAGAGGGCAGATGGAATTGTTGAATAGAGAATTTAAACCACGGTAACCCCGATAGCTATCGGGGCGGGGTGTTGTATGCCGTTCGTTTTCGCTTATGTAAATAGATTAAATGATTAATCTACAAGTAATACTTTCTTGGTAGATATGAGTGTTGCTCCTTGGCCGTTTTGAGATTCAATATTTACAAAATAAATGCCATTGGCGTAATTTGATAAATCAATCACCAAATCTTTCGTAACTAATACTTTATTGCCAAGCAGATCCAAAATCTCAATTTGATCAATTAAAGAACCCGATACGGTGAATGTACCAGAGGTAGGATTTGGAAATATATTTATTTGATTTTCAGCCTCATTTTTTGCAATGTCCGTAAAATCGCATGCCGCAGCACCTTCAATTGTAGATACATCAACAACAGCAACTTCTATAGAGTTACTAGGATCGATAGGATCAGCCACTCTTTTTGCGTGCCTAAAGAGAAAATCTAAAACAAGGTCATCAGCAGTTTCTCTAATCGCATTAGCGAAATTATGCTCTTCTCCATCGGCTCTACAGATTACCACTTCGATACCGCAATCATTGGTATACGTTGAAACTTCTAAATCTGGATCAGGATTTGTCACCACTGGGGTAGGGTCACATTCATTAAATGTTGTCCATATATCGATTCGCTCCACCGCAGAATACATTACTACCGCGTTGTTGGATCCATTGTAACTCTTGTCTTCGGTGCCAATAACTTGCATAACAGGAACTTGTTTTGTGCTTGCATCAGGTTCATGTGCATCCTGTGTCATACCGCAGCTTTGTGGAGCCAATGCAGCAAACAAGTTCGATTCTTTAGCAAGTCGCCAACACAACAGGCCTCCGCTAGAATGCCCAGTTGCATAAACAGAGTCTGGCTCAATTGCGTTTTCAGCAATTAATGATTTAGTAATTTGCTCAATAAGTTCTACGTCTTTTTGATCTAAAACTTGGAAATCATCGTAAAAGTTCCACTTTGCTAAAGGTTGAACAGCCTCCAAGCTGATGAGGATCATGTCACGCTCATCTACTTCAGGACCAAATCTGACGGCAAATCCGTCGCCCTTGCCACCTGCACCATGCAAACCAAACAATGCGGGATAAAGTCTTGTATTGTCATAAGTTGCTGGTGTAACAATTATCATTCTTCTTGTTAGATTATCAAATTCAACAAAAATTTCATTTTCTCCAGGTAATAGCGATGAAAATTCAGTATCAAAAAGTTCTGAGTCATCACATCCATTTTCACCTTCTCCTCTTATGTAATAGGTAGTAGTTGATGTTGGCGATACTTCTATTGAGTTACTTGTTGTTGTAGTAAGTTCGGTTACCCCACAATTTGTAGTGTATATGTGCCATGCTGTAGCGTCATTTAAATTTCCTGTCCAAGATAGGGTAGTGGCATTACCTGGACATACCGTGTTTGTTGATACTGAAATTGATGATGGTTCATCAGCGGCGGTACAAGCAGCTGTGGCTTGTTGGACTTGAAAGGAGGTGACAAGTGCAAAAAAGAATATTTGATAAAGAACTTTTACTCGCTTAAATGTGAAGTTGAATTTTCTCATAATTAGTTGCTTATTGTTTTTATAAGATGTTAAATACTCAAGTTTCGCACCTAGATCGATTTAATTAAGGTCCTGATATTCAAAGCTATTAGTTTTCACTAAAAATCCAAAATCTTCGACATTTGCTATTATTTGGCGTGTAATATATTCAATATCAATGTATTCAATTATTTT
>JABSPQ010000420.1 GCA_013214205.1 Flavobacteriales bacterium | reverse complement strand
CAACTCGTAAGAGGATGAGCTAATTACACAGCCGATACCTGTAAAATGGTATCACTACTTCGAAGAGCCGTATGAGTCGAGAGGTTCACGTACGGTTCTGTGAGAAGTTAGGGGTGAAATTCCCCTGGCTTACTCGACTGCGATTTTGTTCTTATCGATTGTAATTATGAAAAATCAAACTAGTTCAGTTTGTGATAATAAGTTTTTATTGATTCCTATAGTGAGTTCGCCAGAATTTGAAAGTAAAAACCCGTAACTCCTTAAGGTGTTTTCTATTTCTTCCCTAGAGGCAACCTCATCGTGAATTTCTATTGCAATTACTTTTACTTTTTGAAGCCACTTTAAGTCTGATTCGGGACTAAATACGGAACTTTCTCCACCTTCAATATCAATTTTGAATAGATCAATAAAATCTAATTTGTATTCATCAATAATATCTGTTGCTGATATTACTTCAATTGAGGCTTCAGTCTTATCAGCAGATTCGATCAATGAAAATGACCAATCTAATTTATCTCTAAAGGAAGTATCGGGGGCTAAAAATGTTTTGTGTCCCCAAAGGCCTTTTTGCAGTGTAATGGTGTTTTTTAAATTGTTAATTGCGAAGTTTTTATTGAGTCTTTTAAAGGTATTTGGGCCAGGTTCTAAGGCAATTATTTTTGCTTCGGGAAATGATGCCTTAAGAAAGATACTTGTTAAACCAATATTGGCTCCAGCGTCAATAATATTTGTAACGGTAATTTTGTTTTTCGTGAAAAAGTCATAAATAATTTGATATTCTTTGTCCAGAATGATTTGTTCAAACACATCTGAATCCGACGAGTTTTTGCAAAGAGAAAACGTGTAGGGAGAATCATTTAAGATATATTCAATCACGATATCGCTTTTATCCATGGTGATTTCAATGTCTTTAGAATAAAAGTTATCAATTTGGTTATGCGTTTTTCTTAAACCTTTGGGAACACTTTCTACTATTCTATGTCCAATTGAATACTTGATCAATTGCAACGTTTCTAAAAATGTATAAAGCTTTAATTTTCGTTTATTCATATGGACTAATTAAGCACAATGCAAGGCTATAGAATCGTGGTCCCGTACCCACGGGATTAACCGATAGCTTGATTGGAACGACGCAATTCGAAAGCGAATCCCGTACATACGGGATTAAATATAAGAAGAATTTAGCCATGTATTAATTATATGCTTCCTTCATTAATTCGCTTGCAACATGAGGCCTGTAATGATCTGTTTCATAATAATTATACTTTGATTCTGTGTATTTATTTATCCCTGAAAAATCAAAAACATTTCCTTCTCCAAACAATTCGTTTAAATAATTTAGATCCTCTCTATTTATTTTGAGTTGATTGTAAAGTGGGCTTATGATAATTTTGAAATTTGTTTTTTTGGAAGAGAGAATAGACTGCATGCTCAGTAGTAATTCTTTTTGATTTTCGCCAATAGCTGCTACCGAATATTGTTGAACAGAATCTCTTTGATAAAAGAGATCTCCTTTGTCTTTATAATATGCATCGAAATGGTTTTCAATAATCGAATCGTAACGATGATTGGTTAATTGATTGGAATTCAAATCTAATTTCCAAACATTTTCTCTAACTCCATATTTATCCATGTAGGGTTTTCTCTTCCCTGTTAAAAATAATTCAGTATGCGCAATCATTGCTTTTGGGAAAAACCCCCTGAACATTTCTGCATAAAAATAAGGGAAAGATTCACCTGAAATCAATGGGTGCTTAATAGCTAAATGACCATTGCTATTATTTGTTTTGGTTAAAAGCCAATAATCCAAAATGATTAATGCATTTTTTATTTTAACATTTCTCTCATCAAGAAATTTTAGTTTACCATGGATGCCGAATAAACTTTCCGCACTACTACTAAAATGGAAGCAATTTCCATCTATATATTTCTCCCATGTTTTTATATTATAGTAGAACGCTCGAGAGCTTCCGAATATGAAAGAATTGTAATCGAAAGTTTTGTACTGTTTTAGAAACAGTTCTGTTGCTTGAAAATCTTTGTTTACGGCGATATTGTAATCACTTTTAATTCTAATATAACCCCGATTACCCATTACTATCATAAATGGGTCAATTATTACAAATAGAATTACTGGTATTAATAGAGGGATACAAAGCAGTGCTATTTTTATGATAAACTTCTTCATCGTTTAGAATTGAAAATAAATAAATTGTTGCTCTTTGCCACCAAACCAAAATATTACAAAGATAATTGCATAATACATAGCATATCTTAATGGGGCTGGCCACTGCATTCCCAGCTGAGCAATTGCATATTGACCTTCTCTACCAAACCATTCAATTAAAACAAAAATAATAGTAAGAATTGTTGTTGGTATAACTAGCCCTATTCCTGTATACTCTGGTATTTCAAAAAGTGAATAGGATAGAATTTCGGATATTATTTGAAATGCATGACCGATGTTTTCTGCCCTGAAAAAAATCCAAGCAAAAACGGTGAGCGAAAATGTTAGAAGAATACTTACGGCATCTTTAAATGATGGTATAAATTTTCCTTGCACAATTAAGCCTGAATGCTTTCTGTTTTTTTGTAAAAAAACTAGAGGTAAAATATATAGTGCATTTAGTAATCCCCAGGCAATAAATGTCCAGTTTGCACCGTGCCAGAAACCACTAACCATAAATATGATGAGCGTATTTCTAACTTTTCCCCATGTACTTACTCTGCTTCCACCTAGCGGAATGTATATGTAGTCTCTAAACCATGTTGATAAGGAAATGTGCCACCTTCTCCAGAATTCAGCAATGTCTCTTGAAAAGTATGGAAAAGCAAAGTTCTGCTTAAGGTTAAAACCAAATAGTCGCGATGTTCCAATAGCAATATCAGAATAACCAGAGAAGTCGCCATAGATTTGAAATGTAAAGAAAATCGCACCTAAAACTAACGTGCTACCATTCATGTCGGCAGAGTTATTGAAAATTTGGTTGGCGAATTCGGCGCAATTGTCGGCAATGACAATCTTTTTAAACAAGCCCCAAAGTATTTGTCGTACACCGTCAACTGCTTTTGTATAATCAAAAGTCAGTTTACGGTAAAATTGCGGTAATAAATTTGTTGCTCGTTCAATTGGTCCTGCAACTAATTGAGGAAAGAAGCTTACAAATGCAGAAAACGCAATAAAGTCTTTTGTTGGTTTAAGTTTTCTGTTGTATACGTCAATCGTATAACTTAATGTTTGGAAGGTATAGAAGCTAATACCTACTGGTAGAATGATATTTAAAGAGTTTGCATTAATTTCTACTCCGAAAAATGAAAATGCATTTGTAAAGTTCTCTAGAAAGAAATCGTAGTATTTAAAAATTCCTAAAAATCCAAGATTAACTAAAATACTAATCCAAAGTAAAGTCTTTCTTTTAGTTTGGTTTTCTTCATCTTTCAACTTTACTCCTATGGTGTAATCAACTATTGTACTAAAAATAATTAATGATAAAAATCTCCAATCCCACCACCCATAAAAAACATAACTACTAACTACAATTAAAAGGTTTTGAAGTGTTAAGTTTTTATTTGTAACGAACCAATAAAGAAAGAAGACTATTGGTAAGAAAATGGCGAAGTCGATTGAGTTAAAAAGCATCTATTCTATAATGTTGATTGTTGCACTGGAGCTTTTTAGTATCAATTTGGGTTTGTTAAACATGAAGTATAACGAGCTAATATCGTTAAAGGTCATTTTTTATTTCAAAAGTAAGTATTTCTAGATTGGGCTTTGGGAGACTTAATAGTAGGGGCAGGGCAAACGCATCTAATTTTTCATAACCTTACGTAAATACTCGTTATCCCAACCTGCCATTTTTCTTTTTGCCTTAACCCCAATCTTTGCGTCATCCTTCTTTAACAAGTTCAGTGCTATCCTGTTAATTGTCGAAT
>JABSPQ010000419.1 GCA_013214205.1 Flavobacteriales bacterium | reverse complement strand
CAGCAGGAACACTTATTCCAGCTCCGTAATACAAACCCGTTAGAAAACAAACCTCTTTAACGGTTTTACCAGAAACATGATCATAATGCCAGCAAATCAATTCACTTTCATCCGTGTAAGGCTTTGCCTGAATACTGTCATCGACAATGAAAACAGCTTCATTATCAACAAGCTCCTGACAAATTACTTTGGCCTGTTTCCACACATGCTTCTCATTCACAAAACCTCTAGATAAGAGTCGAGTGAATTTATCATGACTTATTACATTGTCTGTAATATCTGATAACCCTGTACACGTTACCTGAAAAGAACTGACCATTAAGCCCTCCTGATAAATCTGCAATAAGTTTTCAACATCCATATGTAAATTTATCATTTATAACTGCGTAACATGAGTTACTAAAAAGCACGTTTAATGCTCGTTAGCCGTGTATGAATTTTTCGGATTGTATTCTGTCGAAAGAAAATGTCGATTCACCGACCGTTTTGCCACGTTGATTTTCATTGACAGTAGAAACCCGCCAAAGCACATAATATACATCTCAAATAAGAACTGCTTACGCATTCAATTCGTTTAAGAAACACACGAAAATCAGCAACAATTAACAGATGAATGTACTTATGCTAGGTTGGGAATTCCCCCCTGTAATGAATGGAGGTTTAGGGATTGCATGCCACGGATTAACCCAAGAATTAAAAAACATGGTTAACCTAACTTTAATTATTCCTCAAGCCGATCCAACTTCTGCTTGTGCGAACATGCAACTCATAGGACTCAATACACATCAAGTAAGACTTGAACTTAAAGAGATGTGGACAAAGAGAATTCAATCAAAGGATGTTTATCACACCGAGCACATGCTTTTTCCTTATAAAGATGCGGACGAAATAATAATTAAACAAATCGAATCGAGTGAAACATTTTACTCCAAACCCGCCAAAGAGTCGCATGAAACTTCCAGTGTAAGTTTTGAAAACTTGTATGGCAATGATGTGTATCAAAAAGTACATGAATTTGCTTCGCACACATGTATGGTTGCCGAAAAACAAAACTTCGATATAATTCATGCACATGATTGGATGACTTTTCCTGCAGCTGTTATGCTAAAAGAGAAGTTTAACAAGCCTCTTGTTTTGCATGTACATTCTTTAGAAACAGATAGAAACGGTATAACCAGCAAAGGTGGTGCTTACGATATTGAGCAAAAATCAATGCAAAAAGCCGATGCTATTATCCCTGTAAGTAATTATACAGGCGATAAAATAAAGAAGCTCTATTTTATCCCAGAGAGTAAAATTTTTCCTGTTCATAATGGAATTGAAAAGGCCAATACATATAGGAAACACAGAAGATTAAATGAAAAAGTGGTGCTTTTTCTTGGCCGAATTACCTTTCAAAAAGGACCCGATTACTATTTTGAAGTGGCAAAAAAAGTGATAAACAGTTTTCCCAATGTTCGATTTGTAATGGCTGGTACTGGCGACAAAATGAAGGAAGTAATTGAGTCAGGAGCCTATTCAAAAATCAGCCATAAATTTCATTTTACTGGGTTTTTAACCAGAAATCAAGTACAAGAAATGTTAGCTAGTAGCGATGTTTATTTTATGCCATCAGTGTCAGAACCCTTTGGTTTATCCGCGATAGAAGCAGCTCAATTTGGTGTACCATGCGTAATCTCAAAACAATCTGGAGTAGCCGAAGTGCTTAGGTCATCTTTGAAAGCAGATTTTTGGGATATCGACAAATTATCCGATCATATTATATCCCTATTAAGGTATGATATTATGAAAGATGAAATGGTAAAGAATGCCTTTAAAGATATAGAGTCTGTTAATTGGAAAGACTCTTCGAATAAAATAATGCAGGTTTACAATCAAATAATTAACAATTAAAACAATCGCTATGACATCTATCTGTTTATATTTTCAAGTACACCAGCCGTATCGAATTCCAGAATATACATTCTTTGATATTGGATATAAATCCAACTATGAGGATGATGAAAAAAACAAATATATCATCAACAAAGTATCCGATAAATGCTACTTACCAGCTAATAAGAAAATCCTGCAATTAATAAAAGAGCATCAAGGTAAATTTAAAGTAGCCTACTCACTTAGTGGAACTTTAATTGAACAATTAGAGGAACACCGACCAGATGTATTAGAATCATTTATCGAACTTTCTAATACTGGATGTGTGGAGTTTTTAGCCGAAACTTATTACCATTCTTTAAGTTTTCTGTATTCAAAAAACGAATTTGAACGTCAAGTAGAAATGCATCAGAAAAAGATTGAAAAATACTTCAATCAAACCCCTGCAGTTTTTCGAAATACAGAACTGATATACAACAATGAATTAGCGGCATATGTAGAAAAACTTGGTTACAACGGGATTATTTGTGAAGGAGTTGATCGCCTTTTAGGTGATAGAAGTCCTAACTTTTTATACCAACCAGCGTCTACAAACAGAATTAAATGCATGTTGAAAAACTACCGTTTATCAGACGATATCGCGTTTAGATTTTCGGATAAAGGCTGGTCGGAATACCCTTTAACAGCAGATAAGTTTGCCAGTTGGATTCATAAAACGGCTGGAAACGGAGATGTTGTTAATCTTTTTATGGATTATGAAACATTTGGTGAACATCAATGGGAATCAACCGGAATATTTCATTTCCTACATCACCTTCCAGAAGAAATAATGCGTCACCCTGATTTTAATTTTAAAACGCCATCTGAAGTGCTTTCTAATTACAACGCAAAAGGAGAATACGATGCACATGAACTAACTTCTTGGGCCGATTCGGAACGAGATTTATCGGCATGGAGAAGCAATTCTATGCAGCACAATGCGCTTTCTATTTTATATGATTTAGAGTTTACCATTTTATGCCTAAATGATAAAAAGATTTTAGACCAATGGGCCAAATTGCAAACATCCGATCACTTTTATTACATGTGCACTAAATATTGGGCAGATGGGGATGTACACAAATATTTCAGCCCCTACGATTCGCCCTATGAAGCGTACATCTATTTTATGAATGTGGTTTCTGACCTGCAAGACCAGATTGACAAGCGAATTGAATTTGAATTCAGCACCACTAAAACAGCTTCACTTGAAATGGCATAAACGAGATTTCACAAAAGAAAACATCAACTAGCAATGAATTATTTGAATCCAAATATAAAGATGGAGAAAGAATATTTCGGAGAAGTAGTTAGCGTAGAGCCTGATAACGACTCTTTGAATATATTTGGAACAACTGCTTGTTTGAAGGTATTTATAATATCTAACAACATTATTAGATTTAGACTATCTCCAAATGGCATTTTCCCTCCCGACTTTTCGTACGCAGTAAAACCTCTTCGTGCAAAACAGGCTACTCATAGCATAAAATACAAAACGAATGAAATTGAAATTAAAACCCAATCTATTAATTGTAAAATCAACAGAAAATCGCTTAAACTTAGCATGCAAGACGAGAAAGGAAATGTTT
Source organism: Flavobacteriales bacterium (assembly GCA_013214205.1). GTDB lineage: Bacteria > Bacteroidota > Bacteroidia > DT-38 > DT-38 > DT-38. The sequence goes on along the minus strand of JABSPQ010000419.1, from coordinate 7,700 downwards.
TTTATGAATGTGGCGACGGAATGCATTGGGAAGAAAACAGGGAATTTGGAGGCTATTATGTATACAATAGCCATATAGCCCACGAGAATGAATCGTTTTTTGGCTTAGGCGACAAACCAACGGATTTTAACCTACGAGGCAAAAGGCTTCGGAATTGGGGAAGTGATACTTATGGTTTTGAAAAGAGTAGAGACCCATTGTATAAAGGAATTCCTTTTTATATGGGACTGAATAATGCTAAAGGTTATGGCATTTTTTTCGATAACACATTTGATACTCATTTTGATTTTGGCTATGAAAATGATTCGGTTGCTAGCTTTTGGGCGCATGGTGGAGAATTGAATTTTTATTACATCCATGGTCCTCAATTAATAGATGTTGTTGAGCAATACGCCACGCTTACAGGTACTCACTATTTACCTCCGTTGTGGTCTTTGGGATACCATCAATGTAAGTGGAGTTATTACCCCGAAAGTGTTGTAAAATCGTTGACTAATAAATTCAGGAAAAAGAAAATTCCGTGCGATGCTGTGTACTTAGATATTGAGTACATGGATGGATTTAGGTGTTTTACTTGGGACAAAGAGTCGTTTCCGAACCCAAAAAAAATGATCAAAGAGTTAAAAGAGTCGGGTTTTAAGACAGTAGTAATAATCGATCCTGGAATTAAAATAGACAACAATTACTGGGTTTATCAAGAGGGAATTAAAGGAAACCATTTTTGTAAACGTGGCGATGGTGCATTGATGGAAGGTATGGTTTGGCCAGGAAAATGCAATTTTCCCGATTTTACAAATCCTAAGGTGAGAAAATGGTGGGCGAACCTTTTTAAAGAATATGTAGAAATTGGTGTAGATGGTATTTGGAACGACATGAACGAACCTGCTGTGTTCGATATGGAAACTTTTCCCGATGATGTTAGGCACGATTACGACGGTTATAATTGTAGTCATAGAAAGGCACACAACATATATGGTATGCAAATGGTTCGTGCCACGTATATGGGTTTAACAAAATATCAAAAGAACAAAAGACCTTTTACTATTTCTAGATCGGGTTATGCTGGTGTGCAACGTTACGCCTCCGTTTGGACAGGAGATAATGTAGCTACTTGGGAACATTTAAAAATTGCCAATATTCAGTGTCAGCGTTTAAGCATTTCTGGAATCTCTTTTGTAGGTTCGGATATTGGAGGCTTTACTGGCAACCCTAATGGCGAACTTTATACCCGTTGGATTCAATTAGGCACCTTCTCTCCTCTTTTTCGAACGCATTCTGCAGGCGATGAAGCAGATCAAGAACCATGGTCGTATGGGAAAAAATACGAGAAAATAGTAAAGAAATTTATTGAATTACGTTATCAGTTATTGCCTTATTTATATACTGCATTTTGGCAGTGCACAACAATGGGAACCCCAATAATTAGGCCTCTTGTGTTTTTAGATCAATATAATTTCGACACACATTACAGAGAGGATGAGTTTGGTTTTGGAGACAATATATTGGTTTGCCCAATAAACGAACCAATGGTTAATGGAAGATCCGTTTACTTGCCTGAGGGAGAATGGTATCATTATTTTACAAACGAATTGTTCGAAGGCAAGCAAGAAAGCTGGATAGATTGCCCACTAGATTCTATGCCTATTTTTATTAAAGCAGGCGCTATACTTCCCCATTTCCCGATTATGCAATACGTTGGCGAAAAAAAGATAGATGTTTTAAGCTTGCATGTTTACTTTAAAATTGGAGAACATGAAAGTGTTTTGTATCAAGACCACGGAGATAACCTCGCTTACAAGCAAGGAATTTATTCTATAAAACACTTCAAACTAGTCGGTAGTCAACAATCTATAATTATTACTCAACGAAAGCATGGGCTTTTTAACTCATCTTACAAGTTTTACAAAATAATCATCCATGGCTTGCCTTTTAAAGCCACTACTGTAATTGATGAAGATGGAAGTGAAATAAAAATAAAATGGGAAGATAATACCCCCGTAATTATGGTTAGAAAGTACATCAATAAGTTAACTATTTTGTAGGGTAATAATATCAGGAAGCATACTTGTTAATTGCGTAAATCATGCATTAACTCGTTGGGTAAGCATACGGTCGAATGAATTTATTTAAACTTTCAAGCGAAAAAACAGTATCCTGTTAAGAGTGAATAGAACCAAGAGCATAAATAGAATTATAAACCATAATAATTTCGATGTAGTAATTATCGGCGGCGGAGCTTCGGGACTTGGCATAGCAGTAGATACAGCTTCGCGCGGTTACAGCACCCTCCTTTTAGAAGCGCATGATTTTGCAAAAGGCACTTCGAGCAGAAGCACAAAATTGGTTCATGGCGGTGTTAGATATCTTAAACAGGGAGATATTGCCATGGTAAAAGAATCACTTAAAGAACGTGGCTTGATGATTAGAAACGCTCCCCACATAGTTTCTAACCAAGAGTTTTTAGTGCCCACTTACGATTGGTGGAGCAGTCAATTTTATAACATTGGGTTGAAAATTTACGACATGATGGCTGGCGATTTAGGCTTGGGTCCATCAAAGCACTTATCTAAATCGGCGACGTTAAAAGTAATTCCGAATTTAAATGAAGCAGGATTAACTGGCGGTGTTATCTACTACGATGCTCAATTTGACGATGCCCGAATGGCCATAACTTTAGCCCGAACATGTACCGACTTGGGAGGCACGGTAATCAATTACATGAAAGTAGTTGAATTATTAAAAGACAGCAATAGCAAGGTAGTTGGAGTAAAAGCGCACGACGCAGAAACCAATGATACTTACAATGTAAAAGCTAAATGTGTAATTAATGCCACTGGAATATTTGCGCATCAAGTGCAAAAAATGGACGATTCTAAAATCGCCTCTTCCATAAAATTCAGTCAGGGAGTGCATTTGGTTTTAGATAAAAGCTTCTTAAAAAGCAACACGGCCATTATGATTCCGAACACTTCGGATGGCAGGGTTCTCTTTGCGGTGCCATGGCTCAATAAAGTACTAATAGGAACAACAGATACCGAAATAGATGCGCCTATTACAGAACCAAAAGCATTGAAGAACGAAGTGAAATTTCTGCTTAAATCAATTGAACCCTATTTAAAGAAACCACCAAAACAAGCAGACATTAAATCTGTTTACACTGGGATTAGGTGCTTGGTAAATGGAAGTTCGAAAAGTACAACAACAAAAGAGATCTCTAGAGAACATAAAATTATTGTTGCCGATTCAAATCTAGTTACTGTTCTTGGAGGTAAATGGACCACCTACCGGAGAATTGCGGAGGACACTGTTAACATGGCTATTTCAAATAAAATACTTAAGAAGAAGCATTGCAAAACCCAACATTTAAAACTGCATGGTTTCGAAGAAAATCAAACTGCTAACCACACGCCTCTTTCTGTTTATGGAGCAGATAAACACCACATTGCAGAGTTGATTAAAAACGACAAATCTCTGGGCAAAAAAATCCATCCCGATTTACATTATGTAATGGCAGAAGTAGTTTGGACAGTTGAATCAGAAATGGCGATCACATTAGAAGATGTGTTGGCTCGAAGAACACGGGCTTTATTTCTTAATTCGAAAGCGAGTTTAGAGTCTGCCGAGAAAGTGGCTAATTTAATGGCACAGCTTTTAAACAAAGACAATGAATGGGTGATTGATCAAATTAAATCTTACACCAAAATGGCTAAAAACTTTATGTAGCAGAACATCAAATATTATCTAACGTATTAATTTAAAGATGTTAAACTTTCTTCAACCAGCAGAGCACAAATCAAGAATAGCGGATGAGGACGTTGACAAAACGTATTCAAGAAATCGCATTAAGGTATTCGCAGGCATATTTTTAGGATACGCTGGGTACTATTTGGTTCGGAAAAACTTTTCGTTGGCCATGCCCCAATTAATTGAAGACGGTTATTCCAAAGGGCAATTAGGCATTGTATTATCTGCCATTGCTATCTCATACGGATTGTCGAAATTATTAATGGGCAGTATTTCCGACAGAAGTAATCCCAAATACTTTTTACCCTTAGGGCTTTTACTGTCGGCAATTGTTACTCTTATTATCGGCTTATTTCCTTGGGCAACTTCAAGCATCACAATAATGTTTGTGCTAATGCTTTTTAACGGTTGGTTTCAAGGCATGGGTTGGCCTGCATGCGGTAGAACCATGGTACATTGGTTTTCGCTGAAAGAACGAGGGGCTAAAATTGCAGTTTGGAACGTTGCTCATAATATTGGCGGTGGGTTAATTGGCCCGATTGCTATAGCTGGTATGTACCTTTTCGACGATTGGCACAGCTTGTTTTATTTCCCTGCTATGATTACTCTAGTGGTAGTTGTGGTTATTTTCTTTTTAATGAAAGACACTCCACAATCGGAAGGCCTACCTCCTATTGAAGAACATAAACATGAACACTATTTGGGCTATTCCGAAAGCATGGAAAAGGAATTGAACTCGAAAGACATTTTGTTTAACAATGTATTTAATAACAAGATTTTATGGTACATCGCTTTCGCCAATGCCTTTGTTTACCTTATTAGATTTGGTGTTATCGATTGGGCTCCAACTTATTTATCGGAAGTAAAAGGCTTTAGTTCCGGAGAGTCGAGCTGGACTTATTTTGCCTACGAATATGCTGGAATTCCCGGCACCTTATTGTGTGGATACCTGAGCGACAAAGTATTTAAAGGAAAAAGAGCACCAGTAAGCATTCTGTATTTGGTACTTGTATTGATTGCTATTTGTGTTTATTGGTTGGCTCCTTCAAACTTTTATCACTTAGATACAATCGCATTAATAAGCATTGGGTTTTTAATTTATGGCCCCGTAATGCTGATTGGTTTGCACGCTTTGGAATTGGCACCCAAAAAAGCCGCTGGCACTGCAGCAGGGCTCACTGGTTTATTCGGATATGTTGGTGGCGTTATGGTAGCCAATATTGCAATTGGATTTTTGGTAGATAATTTCGGCTGGGATTCCGGCTTCATGCTCTTGCTTGGTGCTGGAGTTTTGGCCATTTTCTTTTTATTGCTTACCATTAAGCATCAAAACAAAGCAAATGAATAAAGGATCTATTGTGTTGGCTTTGCTCTTTGTTTTTGCAAGCTGTCAATCTACTTCGAAAAAAACAATTGTAAAGGATGAGAAAACAATGCTAACCAAAGAACAAATTAAAATTCAGCAAACTGTCGCAGACAATATTGTAATTGCACACAGAGGCATGCCCTATCATTGTCCGGAATCTACTCTGCCATCTTATATTTTGGCAAGAGAAATTGGAGCAGATTATTTAGAAGCCGACATACAAAGAACCAAGGATGGCGTGTTGGTGGTTTTTCACGACGATGATTTAAAAAGAACGACTAATGTTGTTTCCGTTTTTCCCAACAGAGCAAATGAACCCATTAGTTCGTTTACGTTGGAGGAACTTCAAAAACTAGATGTTGGATCTTGGTTTAATACAGCTGATCCCGAAAGGAGTAGAACTACTTACGAAGGACTTAAAATAATTACGCTTGTAGGCTTAATAGACATTGCTCGCCAAGGTATCAACAAGCCTGGCCTATATTTAGAAACCAAAAAGGCCAATCAATACCCAGGGATTGAAAAAGATTTGTTTGATGTGCTCACACAAAGCGATTGGCTGGCGTCAAACAATCACAATAAGTGCAACCTGATTTTACAAACTTTTGAGAAATCAAGTTTGCCATTGCTGAATCAATATTTCCCAGAAACGCCTAAACTGTTTCTGCTTTGGAAAGATGATATCCCAAATTTTGACTCTACAGCTTTTAAAACTTGGGTAACATTTGGTGCTGAAAACGGAGCGCAATTTATTGGCCCAAGTATTAATGGAGAAATTACCAATTACCACGATCTTATGGAGCCATGGATGATCGAAATCTACCAACAAGCAGGATTGAGAATTCATGCTTATACTTTTGACACCCCCAAGGACCTTGATTTATATGCCAATAAAATGAACGGTTGCTTTACCAACAGGGCTGACTTATTACTTGATTTCAGAGACATTGCTCATCCCGAAATTGATAGCACTTTGGAGCGTTTTGGTTATTAAGCTCACGCTGACTTTATCTTTGTCTATTTCTCGAAAGGGATCTTAACCAAAGGCTTGTATTCTGCAGTCCAGTTTTTCTTGCCAACTAACTTTAACCCTATGGATGAAACCCAATACGGAAGGTTCGAAAGTTTCTCTCTATTTTGGTTGCACTTCCTTACCCAATCCACTCGTTCTTTTCTGTGTGCTGTAAATCTTTCAACCAAGGTTTTTAAATTGGCATCTTCTTCTAGTAAATGGTACATTACCCAAGCATCCTCCAATCCTAAAGACGCACCTTGTGCCATGTACGGCGGCATAGCGTGTGCAGCATCTCCAATAAAAGCTACAAGTCCTTTTCCATATTGTGGTATGGGATCGAGTTCTTCTAAACTACTCCAATAGGCATCTTCTGGCTTCCAGTTTTGCACAATCTCGTTAACTGGTTCGCAGCAGTTCTTAAAAGGATCGAGATAATTTTCCTTGGCAACCTTGTCATTGTTTTTATTGAACACATAGCAGCCCGCTTCTTTATCGTTAACGGGTATGATAAGAAAATGTCCTTTATTGTTCAAAAATAGTGTCCAAGCAGAAATAGATGCGGGTTTAGGAATAATAAAACGACAAACTTGATTGGCAATTAATCTCATAGGTACATCGCCCAACAATTCTTTTCTGGTTGTAGACTTAACTCCATCGGCACCAATTACCAAATCGTAAACAGCTTGCTTGCCGTCCGAGAAAGTTACTATAACATGATTGCCATCTTCTACAATCGATTCTGTAGTTAAATTAAAGTTTACTTCAGCGTTTCCAATATCGTTGGCCAAAACGGTATGCAAGTCTTTTCTTTTAATACAAACACAAGGATTTGATCGATGCCAAAGATCTTCCAAGTTGATTTTAAGAATTGTTTTTCCCTTGGTGTTGTATACTACTCGCTCGTTAACGATATATCCAGCCGACCTTACTTGATCGCCAAGTCCCATATGTTCCAACACTTTCATTCCATTCGATGTTACATATAGGCTGGTGGAAGATGTTTTCCAGCCGTCACTCTTTTCAATTAAATGAACGGCAACATTGGGTTTGTTCTTATACAAATTGGCAATAGCCAAACCAGCTATACCTCCACCTACGATTAGAATTCTCATTGAAATGAACTTGTTGTTTGGATTTCGAAATTAGCTTTTACAAATTGAATTTTAGCTTGTCGCGGTATTGAATTTTGATAAGTTGTTTTATTATAGGGTGATTAATAGACTTAAAGGTGTTTGTAATCTCATAGCAGGATACACCCCTTCAACGCCATGCCAATCGCACCCCCTCTCTAGAGGCTACCGTGTATACACAAATATCTTGAGTAGCTTGTAGTCCCAAAATGGAAATAGATTTTGAAGGATGCTTTGGAGATTGTAGGTTACAGCTCCGGGCGAAAAAGATGATCAGTGAATTATTTAGCAAATGTGTTCACTCAATCCGTCAAATATTAAATGATAAGGCCAGTCAACAAGCTTGGTATCGTTTTCTAAGAAACGATAATACCACTGAAGAAGAAGAAATTACAAAACAGATTACTGATTTTTGCGGTATCGCCACAAGAGGTCGAGTAGTATT
>JABSPQ010000042.1 GCA_013214205.1 Flavobacteriales bacterium | reverse complement strand
CAGTAACTGTAAGCAATGAGAATTGTACTACTAGTTCTGTAGTAAGTATGACAGTAGATGTGAGTCCAACTCTACAGATTACCTTGACACCACAGTCAGAGTCAAGTCTTTGTACTGGCATGTCTGCATTAATAGGAGTAGATGCTTCTAGTGCATTCGACGATAACACCTACACTTGGTCTGTAGAGGCGCCTTGTTCAGATTGTATTTCCCAATCCGTTACTCCAGCTACCACTACAACTTATACAGTAACTGTAAGCAATGAGAATTGTACTACTGGTACATCAATAAGTATGACAGTGGGCGTTGGTCCAACTCAAAATATAGTCCTTACTCCAGAATCGAAATCAACGGTTTGTTCTGGATTCTCTGCGCTTATCGGAGTTGATGTATCAACTGATTTTGATGGGAATACTTACGCTTGGTCGGTAGAAGCACCTTGTTCAGACTGTATCACTCAATCGGTTACTCCATCCATTACAACAACTTATACAGTAACTGTTTCAAATCTTAACTGTACCAATGAATCACATGTTAGTATGACGGTTAGCGTTGTATCTCTAGCCGATGCCAGTGTTTCCCCAACTGTGGAAACGTGTTTTGGAAACGAGTCAGTTACCATTACTGCTGATGGAGGGTTAGACTATGCTTGGTCAGATGCTAACGGCTACTTATCATGTACAGATTGTCCAAACCCAGTTGCTTCACCAAGCTCTACTTCAACATTTAATGTTACAATATCAGATGCCAACGGGTGTGAAGCAATAGAATCAGTAACTGTAATTGTTAATCCAGAATTTACAATAACTGCTAGTACACCTCCATCTGGCTGCATGGGTGATTTAATAACTCTTTCTGTATCTGGAGCAGATCGCTATGAATGGTCTCCTGACGTAGATTTATCCTGTACAAATTGTGATAATCCACAGTTAACGCTTAATTCAGATATCACTTATACAGTTAGTGGAGTAAAAGGAGGCTGTCTTGCTACAGTTGATGTTCCTGTTACGCTTAACGCTATTTATTATGCAGACTTTTCTTACAGTGTAACAAATTGTGATATCACACTTGAGGCCGTTCCTAAAGATGAGTCATATGAGTGGACAGTGGCAGGTCAACTATTAGATGAAGATTCAGATATAGTTACCCATACCGCTGCAACAGGATACAAGTATACCATCTGTGTTGAAGTAGAAGGAACTTGTGGTTTGTCAAAAACAGTTTGCAAACAGGTTGATGTAGATCCTAAATTTTGTAATTGTGAAGAATAGAAGAGATATGAAAAATAAGATCTATGCAATAGTCATAGGTTTCGCTTTGGTGGGTTGTTCTCAGGAAGAACTTCAGCCAAAAGCATATGTGAAATGGGTGGAGAATCCAGAGAATGGCTTACACATGGAGGTAGAAAAGTCGGGGGTTAAATTGAAGCTGCAGTATCAAACGCCTGCATATACTGTACTGAACGAACTTCGTCAAAATCAAGTTGAAACGAAAGTACTCCTTGATCGAACAAAGGCTAAAATGGGAATGGAATACTTCACCTTGAAAATGTCAACTGATCAAAATCAACCCTTTTTTGCTGAAAGAATTAAGAGCAATGGAGCCTTGGCCAATTATGTCAACAATACAATGAAGAATGACTTGTACGTTGTTGATAAAGATACATTGAGGTGTAAGTTGTTTCATTATGAAAACATGAATGGCCTTGCACCTTACGACACTTTTGTGTTGGGTTTTGAAAGTAGTACAAATAAAGGATCTGATCTTGAGTTTTTGTACGATGCTAGAGAGATTGATCTGGGTTGGATCAAAATTAAGATAGATAGAAAAGATATTGATAACATACCAAGGGTAGCTACAATTTAAAGTTGTTGAATTATGATATGTAGAATTAGAAAAAGTAGGTGGTCAAAAGTGATTGCAATGGTGCTAATGGTTCAATTAGTATTGCCGCTTTTGCCTCAACAGGTAATGGCAGTTACAGGAGGACCATCTCAACCTGAGTTTAGCTCATTTACTCCAGTTGGAGTTTCTGACATGGTAAATTTATTCACAGGAGATTTTAAATATAATATTCCTTTATTGGATGTTGGTGGGTACCCTATCAATTTGAGTTATGCTGGTGGAATTGGTATGGAGCAACAGGCAACCAACGTAGGTCTGGGTTGGACAATTAACGCTGGTGGTGCGATAAGCAGAACTATGAGGGGAATTCCTGATGATTTTAACGCTGAGGATAAAATTATCAAAAGAAATAATTTAAGAACAAACTTTACCGGAGGTGCCAGCTTAACCTTAACCCCAGAAATTCTAGGAAAAGAATTTAATATAGGAAAAACAGCAGCTAAACTACAGACAAGTTTAACATTTAGTGTTTTTTACAACACTTATCAAGGAATAGGGTATAGTTTTTCTATCAATCCAATGCTTTCTATTCAAGCCACTGAAAAATTAAAGCTAAATGCCAATTTAGGAGTTACTGCCAATTCACAATCAGGTTTAAGTATTAGTCCTAAAGTAGGGATGGATGTTACACAAAGTGTTACAGTAAAAAACGAAACTGTTCCGTTTCAAGGAAGTTTAGGATTAGGTGCAACATTTAGTTCAAGGGCAGGTCTAAAAGCGATATCCCTAACAGGAGGTATTACTTCAGTTCATAAAACGGTAACCACAACAGATTCTGAAGGGAACTCTAAAACGGAACCAATATTTGGATCAAAATTAGGCTCCACTATCCCTATTGGAACAACAACCTATATTCCCAATGTTGGAACAGGTATGTTTAGTTCCTCTTTTTCATGCAATTTTGGAACTGGACTTGAAGGTTTTTGGGCAAATGCCAAAGCACAAGTTGGAGGTTATTTTAATGAACAACACTTAAGAGACAAATATCGTGAGTTTCCAGCTGCAGGTTACCTATATGCAGATGGAGCAAGTGGCAAAAACACAATGCATGATTTCAATAGAGAGAAAGATGGTTCCGTAACCGAGTTTACTCCTCATATTGCCATGGCGCAGGCCACATACGATATTTACAATGTATCCGGACAAGGTGTAGCTGGCATGTATCGTCCATTCAGAGATCCAGGTAAAGTATATGATCCATATGTAAATAGCTTTTCAGCTGGTGGGTCAATCGGTGCAGATGTAGGTGCTACATTATACTTTAAAGGCGGTTTTAACTTGTCTTTTAACTTTAACAAGTCTTCTAGTGGAAAATGGACAAGTGACCGACCAACATCGGACCTCGACTATAAAACAGCTGACGCAGTTGGTGCTTCAACAAGTCTTTACGAACCATTTTATTTTAAACAAGCTGGTGAATTTGCTTTAACCGACGAAGCTTATATGGATGATATTGGAGATGTTGATGCATTAAGAATCCCAATTAATGCAGACGGAAAAGCGCTAAATACTTCCTTTAAGAGAAGACAAAATGTTGCAAGCACATCAGAAGGAACTCTTAATGTTACTCCTATAAAACGTGGACGTAGAGATAAAAGAACTCAGCCTATGTCTGCTTTAACTGCAGAAATTGCAAGCGAAGTTGGAATTGAAACAGAAATCTTGCATTTCGGTGCAATGTCTGACAGCAACGATGGAACAAGTACAGCTCATTCATTTTCTCGTACAACACAAGGTCGAAAAGATCATCATTTATCAGAAATAACGATTAATAGAAATGATGGTGCAAGGTATGTTTACGGGATTCAACAGTACAACCATAAACAGTTAGAAGTAAGTTTTAACGTGGAGGACAACAGTAAAGATTGTATCAATGGATTTGTAGACATTCTTGATAATACCAACATATTTGGCACTCCAAAGCCTGACAACACCGTAAAGAATAAAAAAGGAATAAACCATTTCTTTAACAGTACAGAAATGCCGCCATACAGTACTGCGTTTTTGCTTACTTCTGTATTGTCAGCGGATTATGTGGATATTAAGGGAGATGGACCAAGTGATGATGACATCGGAAAATATACCGTGTTTAACTATACAAGAGTAAACAGTAAAAGTGACCCTTACAGATGGAGAAACCCTTACGGATACAAACAAGCCAACTTTAGCGAGGGCTTTAGTTCTAAGGTTCAAGATAACAAGGGAAACTATATATATGGTGAGAAAGAAATCTGGGAAGTACAATCAATTGTTACCAAAACCCACGTGGCCGAATTTTATTATTCGCCCAGAAAAGATGCATTTGATGCAGATGGTGAAGATGGAGGACAGGGAGACAATACCCTTAATAAATTAGATAGTGTTAAACTCTTTACTAAATGTGATAGAGTAGAAAGTGGAGATCAAGCTGTAGCGCTTAAAACAGTTCATTTTGAATACGACTATTCTCTTTGTATAGGAATCCCATCAAACGATAATAGCCAAACCCTTGCCGGAAATGAATTGTCTAACGGTGGAGGTAAGTTAACCTTGAAAAAAGTATACTTTACCTATGCAGACTCTAAAAAAGGTCAACTAAGTCCTTACCAATTTGGATATGCAGATAGCAATCATGATTTAGCTGAAGAGACCGCGCTCAATCCTCCATACGGGTTTAGAGATATAGATCGTTGGGGAAACTATAAAGAGAATTTTGGAGGTGGAACGCCGTCATGTGATATCGACCATTCGATTCCTTCAAATGCAGAATTCCCATATGTAAAGCAAGATAAGGCTGAAGCTGATATAAATACAGCAGCATGGTGTATGAGCACCATACAATTACCTTCAGGGGGAATAATAAAAGTAGATTTCGAGTCTGATGATTACGCTTATGTTCAAAACAAAAGAGCAACAAGTATGATCAAAATCTTAGGTTTTGCAAACAATAGCACCAGTACCAAAGCAGCTTTGTCTGGTAAAAATATTTTGTATAACGAATCTGGAGGCAACTATAGCAACTTCGAATACATATACTTCGATGCTTCTGATGCTTCTAGTCTTTCAGATTTTAAAACAAAGTATATCGGAGACGGGCACGATCAGATAAAACACCTTTATTATAAAGTATTGCTAAGAATAGAAGGAGATGCCTATGAATTTTTACCTGGTTATGAAGAAATTCAAGGGTACGGTTTTAATGCGGGTACCACGAGTGCAGACAATGTAGGCTGGGTTAAACTTAAACCTGTATCAATTAAGGATAAAGGAAAAGGTAATTCTATCCATCCTATTGCAAAATCGTTTATCCAATACGTAAGGATCAACCTACCTGAAAAACTGGTTCCTTTTGGTGATGAGGATACGCAAGTAAAGCCAGCATTAACTTTCCTTAAATACATAGCAAATACCATAAGTGATATCAAAATGATGATCTCAGGAGTCAATAAACACTTGGCTAAAATGCACTATGGTAGAGAAGCAGTTCTCGGAAAATCTTTTATAAGGTTGCAAAAACCTGACTTTAATAAATTAGGTGGAGGAAACCGAGTTGCTCGTATTGCAATGAACGATAATTGGGCGACCATGAGTGGAAATACGACTGCGGATTTTGACTATGGACACACGTATGAGTACAAAACAACCATCGAAAATGCTTCAAATTCTACTATACCAAATGGAACTATAGTTAGTAGTGGAGTTGCTATCTACGAACCTTTCATGGGTAACGATGAGAATCCATGTAGAGTGCCAGTGGTAATTAATGAAGTAGTAAGGGGCGCTCCTGATAATAGTTTCTATCAAGAAACACCTTATGGCGAATCATTCTTTCCTTCACCAAGTGTTGGATATAGTAAAGTGATAGTAACAAGCTTGGTACGAAAAGACGCTACCTCTGGAGCTGTAAATGTTAAGCGAACAGCAAATGGTTATGTACAACACGAATACTACACTGCCAAAGATTTTCCAGTTAGAGTGTTTAAACCTAAAACAGATAGCCAAGAGAAGCCAGTAGGCTTATTGGGCAAGGTGTTTAAGTTGAATGCAAAACATTATCAAACAATAAGTCAAAGCCATGTGATTGAGTTGAATGACATGAACGGGAAGGAAAAATCTAAATGGGTTTATGCAGAAGGGCAATCAACACCAGTATCAGGATTCGAACATTTCTATAAAACAAAGAATAATTTTTTATCTAATAAACTTACAGTTATTGATAATTCTGGAAATGTAAACACAAACGCAAGAGGCGGGATAGAAGTTGATATGATTACAGATGAAAGAGAAAGTAAACAATACACATTAAGTGCATTTATTCCGTTCAATATTGACATTTCTCCTTTACCAGTCTTTGGAATTCCTATACCGATTCCATCTGCCTGGCCAAAAGGAAGTCAGGAAACAACTAGGTTTAGATCGGTGGCTACAACTAAAATTGTAACACGGTACGCAGTAAAAGATAGTGTTGTAAAATATGATCTAGGTTCTAGAGTAAGCACCGAAAATTTAGCTTGGGATGCTGAAACAGGAGAGGTGATATTAACCAAAACAAGAAATAATTTTAACGATCCAATCTATTCTTTCAGATATCCAGCACATTGGGCGTACGATAGAATGGGGCTTTCTTATAAAAACCTAGGAGCAGAAACAACATTGGAAACAACAGGTACACCTGGCTACTTCAAGACTGTAAATGCAGATAACTTTTATGTGCCGGGAGATGAGGTGTTGGTTAATGGAGAGAAGTATTGGATTATTGCAGTGAGTAATATAGCCGTTGCCATCAAAGATGTTAACGGAGAAGCGCCCGAAATTAGTGGAGACCCAACAATGAGAGTCATCAGGTCAGGTCGAAGAAATCAATATAAAACACCTGTAGGATCTGTTACTACTTTAACCAATCCAATTGAAACGGGAAAACTCGCTTTTACAAACGTACTCAACGCGGGGTCAGTCCGATTTAAAGAAGGATGGGGCGATTTCTGCGAATGTGAAGATGATTTGAATAGTGAAAATGTTTATGCTACTGGTAAAAAAGGAAACTTTAGAACCCATAAAGCTTATTTGTATTTAACAGATAGAGTTCAAACTGATGTTAACAGGAACACTAACATCAGGAAAGATGGAACCTTTGAAACTTTTCAAGAATTCTGGCATCCTCCTTTATTACCGTCAGATCCATGGACAATAGACAAAGCCAATTGGTCATTCGTATCGGAAGTTACTCTTTTTAGTCCTTACGGTTATGAACTAGAAAATAAGGATGCTCTTGGTAGATATGCCGCGGCTGATTATGGTTACAATAATAGCTTGCCAGTTACAGTAGCTACCAATGCTAGGTATAAGGAAATTGGAACAGACAACTTTGAAGATTACAAATGTACTACCTGTCCAGATGACCATTTTAGCTTTAAAGAGAGCGTTGTGGATGATGATGATGCATCAATTAGCGAGTCGGAATCTCATACAGGAAGAAGAAGTATTGAAGTAATTGCCGGAGGTTCGGCAGAAGTAGAAAAAATTCTTATCCCATGCGAAGATTAAAAAGTGGTATTAAAGAATTGTTTTATAAAAGAGAAATTATGATTAATAGAATCAGTTCATATTTTGCTAAAATGAGGATCGGTGTTGTACTTGTCCTATGTTTATCGAGTTTAAACTTGATGGCGCAAACTGAAAATATCAATTTTGCAGGGAGTCCTCCATACGAATTAACTAGTTCTAATTCACTAAAAGTGCCCATTACATTAACCGCTGGGTTTGGGTATAAGGGTACAATTCAATTAATTATTCCAACTGCTGATGGATACGTTTTTACTGGAGGTCCAATTGTCGACTCAAACGATAAAATGACAATAAATAACTCATATGTAACAGGAGGCAACACACTGAACATTGAATTTGAATTTGTAGGTGAGTTAGCATCTATAGCAGAGGTATTTGTTGAATTTGTTAAAGCTCCTGGTGCAACCAACTGTGGAGATATAACATCTTTAATGACACTTAAGCTAATCGAAGATGGTAGCACGGATGAAATTGTAGTTACAGCGAACATAATCCTTAAAGAGTATAATATAACTCTAACTGCTACACAAATTAGTTTTTCGGTACTTAACTGTATTGAACCATTAGAGCATACGTTTAGGTTAAGTTCTTCTATAGGTGCTTCTGGCCAACAAGTGTTTGTTGATTATGAATTTGATCCTTTATTGTTTGAGGTTCTATCTATTCAGAAATATTCAAATGGTGTCGCCTATAATATTGGCATTACATATGTTGAGCCAGGGAAAATTAGTTTTACTGATGATGGAGCTAATACTTATACCGTATTTCTTAAGCAATTACAATGCAATGAATTAGTTGGGTTACATGATATCTTTAAAATAAATGCGGAGTACTATGTCTCTTGGTTAACAACTTGTGAAGTGCTTGCTTCATTAGATGTACCGTATGATAATGACCTTTTATGCTGTGATGACTATGGTAATTACCCCGGCCCATACATGTTAAATTATAGTAATTCCGTGTGTGTTGATTTGTGTGAATTAGAATACAAAGTGGCAATAGGAAACATAGGTACAAATGTCGATTTTACAGACTTAATATATACAGTAATCTTCCCTGATAATATTACAATTATAGATGTTACGGAAAGTTCCAATACAGCTATTAATAGTTCTTCTACGATTTCAACTTCTTCATCAGGGTTTCAGCAACTCATAAACTTGAATGATGGACAGGTACATACCTTAACGGTAAAATATGTTTTTAACGGTGCACCTCTATTTCGAACGAGTATGCTTATTGATCAATCTTTGTCTTCTGTATTAAATGGAGGAGGCGTGCTACCAGATAATGATTACACTATAACCTTTAGGGAGAGCTCGTGTACCCCAAGAGTTTATCTAACGGATTACGCGGATACTTCGAATATTTATGGAGCAACCCAAATTGGCGGAAATAGTATTTATACATTGGAAGGAGAGGACCCACGAAATATACAGGCATATATAAGAGTTTATAAAAGCAATTCTTATCCATCTGCTGTTAGTAATTTCTCATTCGAATACGAGTTGAATAGTCATTTGCTTTTAGCCGATAATACGGATATTCAGTTTTTCTATGGGACTCCAGTTAGTTATAGTCAATTAAGGAATATAACTTTTGAACCAATTGGTAACGTTCCCGAAATTCTAAGTTTTGAAGAGGTAGGTGATAATATGATTAGATTTACTGGGATTAATCTGCCTAAAGAATGTCCAGGTGGTAAAGATTTGTTTATAAAGTTTAGAGTAAGAAGTCAGTTTCTATTAGACAATTCAGTCCAACCAAATATTGTTACAAAAACATCGGGCCCAACTCATTCAACGCGCTTGATTCGATGGGATCATTTTGAACCTAATTTAGTTCAGGCATACACGCAAGCATCTTGTAATACCTCAAGCTTTGATGATGGAGGAAGTGTCGACGTAGATTCCGAATTTCCTTTCTATTACCATTACGTGCTTTCAACAACCTCAGGCCAAATAAATGAACCCATAATGGTTGGTTCTTTACCACATGTTAGTGACCTTAATTTACTAAGTGGAACAAATAGAGGAAGTGCTTTCGACGTGTCTTGTGCAAACGAACTCGAAGTTAAAATAGTAAGAGATTTTAGAGGCACAGTTACAACTCAAAATTTAAGTTCTAGCGATTATGATATTGTCTTCGCAAATAGCTTTGCGGGTCTGTGTACTGATATAAATACGTTAGCGGTCAGTTCTGGGGGTAGTTGTAGCAGCGCAACCGCGTGTACAGGGCAACCGTTATTCTTTAGAATTAAGTTAAAAACAGGAGTGCCTGTCAGCAGTTACTCAAGATTAGTGGTTAGCTTAAAATCCAACGCTCTTGGATCGATTATCGGTACAGAAGGGAATGCATCGTTTGTATTTGGCTATAACGAAGCTGCTGGACAGGTTCAAGAAACAGGTGTTGCTACAATTATTATAGCCGAAATTAGCGATTGTAAAACAGAGCCTCCATGCGCTGAATGCGAGAACAGCTTTGCACCATCTATTGATTCAGCATATGTTTTAAGCGCTTGGGTAAAAGAAGGTGATACATATGGAGTAGCCACATACGATAATGTAAATATCACTTTGTTTTTCGAAGGATTAACCCCAGAGGTTGACGTAACATTAGGACCATTTTATCCTTCTGGAGATATAATAGACGGCTGGCAGAGAGTTGAACAGGTATTTACTGTTCCAAGTACAGCGTTAAAAATTAAGATAATTCTAAACAAT
>JABSPQ010000418.1 GCA_013214205.1 Flavobacteriales bacterium | reverse complement strand
ATTATAGCTCGATTAGGTGGATGGAAAGGATATAAATCGGAAAGGCCGCCTGGTATTACCACACTTTGGATTGGATTAATGAGATTCTATGATATATTCGAAGGTTGGAAGATGTATAAAGATGTGTACACACGGTAGCTTAAAGGAAGGGGAGCTGCTTTAGATTTCGTTTTTAATAGCCCTCATTCTATTATTCCTCTTCTCGTGCTCCACTTCGGCCAATCCGAGGGCTTCCATCAAAGGAGGCAAATATATTCCAACACGGCCTCTTAAACCCTTTTTAAGACCTTAACTCCTATTGTTTTACTTATTCACACCCCTCAGTCACGCGTACCGCGCGACAGCATCCCCTTACGGTATTGCGTTGCAATAATGCATTGCTACGAAGGTTGAGAGGGGAGCTATTTTGCACATCGTTAAAAAGTGATTCGGTACAACATCATTGGGAACAAGCCTAACTGGTAGGTGGTTGTTTCTTCCTGAGTTGAGGCGTCGTATGCCTTAGCAATCGGGTTTTGACGATCCGTTACATTCTGAATATCGAATGCCCACTCTTGCGTTGTTTTCTTGCCAATTAATTTATAACCTATTCTCAAATCAAATCTCATGTAGTCGTCGAGTTGATCGCGGAATGCGTTTTCTCTATCAAATTGAGTTGTACCTGTAGCAATTGATCTTTCCAAATCTATTGGCACATATCGCTGTCCGCCTGCAATGTTGAACTTAACATCTATCAACAACACTTTTTTCTTGTACTTACTATTTTTCTTTTTCTCGGCAGCGTTCTTCTTCCCTAGTTCAAATTCTTTTCCGGCCAATAGGTTGAACACATAGCCACCATCAAATGCGGTACCTCTTTCAATTCCATCGCTGCCTTTGTACTTAGATTCGAACAATGAAGTAGTTGTGAGGAAATAAAACCCTTTGTCTAAGAATTTTTCTAGCGTAAGTTCAACTCCATAGTTGTAGCCAGTTCCGTCGTTAGTTCCATAATCTGGCACACCTACAGAGAACGTACCTCTGTTAAGCATAGAATAAGAACTGCTTTCCGCACTAACAATTGCGTTAGAAATTAGCTGATAGTAGGTCTCTGCTTTTAATCTCATGTTTTTGCCAAACGAATGGTTGTAGCCTATCACAAAATGCTGACTCTTGGTAAATCCCAAGTCTTCGTTCGGTTTTACATAGGTGCCATCGTCTTGCAACACTTCTCGGTGATAAAAGTTAACTGGCGCCATTTGGCTGTGTAATCCGTATCCAACAGTAAGGGATTGCTTTTTGGAGAAAGCCCACTTAAATGCTAAACGAGGTTCTACTGAAGCACTGTTGTTTAATGTGAGGTGTTCGTAATGCACGCCTGTGTTGAAAGTAATCTTTTCGTTTAGCTTGTGTTGCCACTGCATGTAGGGCTGAATTAAAAAGGTTGAGCCATTATATGCCGTAAGCGTTCTGAATTGATCGATAGAACTTCGATACACACTATCCTGAATATCGAAACCCATCATGTGAGCAAACACCCCTGCCCTAACGGTATTTCTGGCATTGTACTTTTTATTTACAAAACCAGATACTGTGTATTTTGTTCTGCTATTGTTTTGGCGGTACCAAGCAATATTCTCTCGGTTGTCGGTACTAAGCGAATCGACAGATGTTTTGTTCCACGCAGTTGACGCTGCCAACGTTATTTTAGAATATGCTTTTTTTCCTAATAAGTAAGTATGATTTACACCAATTACTCCCAATCCATTTCTATTGATGATGTCGTTTTCGTAGCTCCCTGAATAGAAATCGGCTTCCTTTTCTTCTTCAGGATCCTTTTCGCTGTCGAGGAAAGCGATATCATTAACCCCACCCAATCCAAAAATGGAAATGGTTCCGAATTTCTTAGAAGGGAAATTTAACTTAAATGTTACATCCTGATAAAAGGGTGTTGCCGTTCCCGTTCCGAAATCAACGCCCATGGCTTGGAGCACTCCCAAAGTTGAATAACGATAATTGATTAAATAAGTGGAACGCTTCTTCTTAGATATTGGCCCTTCTGCACCCAGTTCAAATCCGTTAAAACCTACCTGGCCTAAAAATTCGTGCTTTTCATCGTTTCCATTTCTCAATTTCAAATCGAACACACCCGATAGTGCGTTGCCATATTCGGCAGAAAAAGCAGCGGTAAGAAAATCTGAATTGGCCAACACATTGTTATTTAGCATGCCCACTGGGCCACCTGTTGCGCCACCATCTCCAAAGTGATTTGGATTAGGAATATCTACACCTTCCATTCTCCAAAGTAGTCCGTTGGGCGAATTACCTCTAATTACTATGTCGTTTGTGGCATCGTTTGCTGCTCTAACACCAGCGTAGTTCATGGCCATTCTGGATACGTCGTTGTTGGTGCCTGCATACCTTTTAGATTCTTCCACAGAAAACACTCTGGCACTAACTATTGACATCTTATTGTTGGTTTCGTCCTTTTTACTTTTCGCGGTAATCACTACTTCGTCAATTTTAACAGCACTTTCTTCCATCTGAAACGAAAGCACTATTTCTTTGGATGACGTGAGTTCTATATTGGAATAGGTAATGGTTTCGTAACCGGTAAACGATGCTCTAATACTTATTCGCCCGATTGGGATTTCGGTAATTTTAAAATATCCGTCTATGTCGGTTGTGGCTCCTTTGGGTGGATCTGAATCAAGAATAAACACATTGGCAAAAGGAATTGGTGCTTGAGTTTGCATGTCGATAATTCTGCCTTTTACAGTTTGGGTTAGCTCTTGTGCCATCGCTGCCGATGTGGTTAGCATCAATATTGCTGATAGCAGTATTGATGAAATTGTGTTTCTCATTTTTATTTTGCCTTTGTTCGGATTTGTGAATGTGTCGTTTTTCATAATGGTTCTTTTAGAAATTAATTACGATCACAAAAATCATGCATTACAAATCTATATGCGCTCATGCCTATGGGTTCGTACCAAGCGTGAGGAGCCGAACGTCAAATTTATTGTTTTGGATTCAATTACGTGGCTTTAACAAGCATCAAACCACCCGTACTCGTCATCCTTGTAAGTATCAAGTAATTCGTTGACGAAATGATAGAAATAAAAAATGTTCACGAAACTTTTTATTTCACTTAGAGATTAAGGTCTGAACGTAGAGGCGGCTCCCCTTTAAGGGGAGCTGTCTTGCGGTACGCAAGACTGAGGGGTCAAGAAGTGGTAATTAAAATATTAGTTTCTTCAGACCCCTCAGTCCTTATCATTGTACCTTTATATTGATCATTACTACTGGACTGCTCCCCTTGAAGGGGAGCAGCTGCATTCATCTTTATTTCAACTTTTAGTTAAAGTGTCAACATTATTACGAACTAGTAATACCCTAATACTTACAAGAATGACGCTATATTTGGGTTTTGTGGTTAAGAGTGTGAGTTTAAGTGTGAGTTCCGAGAGCTTTAAGAAACCTGTTTGTAGTATTCCGATGGGGTTTGGCCGGTTGCTTTTTTAAAGAAGGTGTTGAATGTGGTTTTCGAATTAAAGCCGCATTCTAAAGCAAGCGCTAGTAAGGTGAGTTTTTTTATTATCTGGATTTTGAATTAGAATTTTGAATTATTCTAATCTATAGCCGTTAACTAAGTTGTAAAAATTTTGCTCAAGCTTTTCGTTTAGTACTTGCGACAACTGATTGATGGTAAGGCTACCTTGATCGGCTAAGGATTTCAAACCTAAATCGTTTTCTAAATAGGGTTTTTCTGTTTGCATGTGTTTTTCGATTTGCTCTAAAAACCTATCTGCATCTGCCGACTTAAGACCTGATTTTGCATACCTCTCCTTTTTCGTATTCTCCGAAATTGTAATGTCGCCGGTAATTTTAGCCAGCAGTGCTTCGTACCTTTTATCTTCGGAAAGTTCAACCCAAAAAGGATCGTCTTTCATAAAAATCAACCCAGCTGCTCTACACTCAATTCCTTCTTCTAAAATTGCAAACGCCTCATCCATCCTTCCCAACTTAATATTGATTAAGGCACAAAACTGTCCTGCCATGGTCATTTGATCGGATTCGGCTTCTAACTCCTTGTACAATTCATCGTGGTATTCCAAGGATTTTTCTCTTCACCTTTCATGGCATGCGTTACGCCCGAGCCACCTTTAAAATGAATTGTTTTATTTGGCGCAACTGGAATATTTTCAAAAAGCTCAAAAGCTTCGTCGAACTTTCCTTGGTATGCCAACAGAAACCCTTTCTGAATGTTGCCATTCATAAAGTATGAATTGATCGTCAGCGCTTTATCAAGTGCGTCAATTGACTCATCAATTTTTTTCACTCTATATAAACTCATAGAATGGCAAAAGTGATTAAGTTCCACCATCGGATCTATTTGCAAAGCCAGTTCAATTTCTTTTAACGACTCTTCCATTTTGCCATCCACGGCCAAAGCCATTGCCATTAGTTGCCGAGCCTCGGAATCATTTCCATTTAAAGCAATCGCTTTTTCCAATGATGAATAAGTGCTTCGCAAATCCCAATCGTGCCAAAAGCTAACTGCACCTAAGGCCACATGCGACGATGCCAATTGATCGTTTAACTCCAATGCTTTCTCGGCAAACGAACGAGCTTTGGGAAAAACTACATTGGGCTGCATTATTCCAAGAGCGCCCATCATGGCATAACAGCCACTTAATCCTGAATATGCTTCTGCAAAATTGGGCTCTAATTCAATTGCTTTTTCAAAACATTCAACTGCCAAGGCACCAGATTTTTCGTTCCACTGATTTACATAATGCCTTCCTTCTAAAAATAGGTTGTATGCCTCAATGTTATCTGTTGGCTGTTTCACCAATTGCTCTTCGATAAAGAAATGACCGAGGTTTCCCCTCAACTTTCCGGCTATCTCTAATGCAATTTCATCTTGAACCGCGAAAATATCATCTAGTTTTCGATCCCACGTTTGCGACCAAAAATGATAGCCGTCATCTACTTTAATTAACTGGGCAGTGATGCGAACCATCTCACCCGATTTCTTACGCTTCCTTCTAAAAGTGTTGCTACGCCAAGTTGCTTGCCTATGGTTCATACATCTTCATTACGATCTTTAAAAGCAAACGACGATGTGCGCGCCGTAACCATTAACCCTTCAACCTTGGTTAAAGCATTCAGGATTTCTTCACTAATTCCGTCGCTGAAATATTCGTTCTCCGGATCGGAACTCATATTAACAAAGGGCAATATGGCGATGCTCTTGGCTTGAAGCGACATTGGCTTTATCGGTTGAAGTAGATTTGAAAACCAAGGTTTAGACCGACATCACTATGGCTCAACCCATTGTTGAAAAATTGACTGTAGTACAAGGCTGGCTCTAACGCAACGTTATCGCTTAAAAAGATGGCATAACCTGCTTGAAACTGCATAACCGATCCACCTACTGTTCCCGTTTTGGTGTATCCATAGCCAGCTTCTGTATAAAAGTTTCCCATAAAGTATCGAACAAAAGGAGCTACTGTCCATGTTGCTGTATTTGAAATGCCGCTGCGACTAGAAAACCCACCCCATACACCTAAAACAAAATTATCTACAAGTGCCACGCCAAATTGTGGGTTTACGGTTACTGTTGTTGATGAAGTTTCGGAACCGTTGAAATGGGTTCGGTTTAAACGGGCATTACCTCCTGCCATAATTGTTCCTCCGGTAATTTGCGCGTGCACTGTTAATACAGATAATATCAATGCTGCGCTCAATAGTATTTTTTTCATGTTTGCTAGTTTTATATAAAAATATGGATTCGGATTATTAATTGAAACAATATTGTGGGAGGGTTATCAACCATACTAAATTTTCAAAGGCCAACAAGAATAAAATGATCTTTGGAGCTTAAAAATACTTTAGGCGACTCTTCGTAACTCCAGTGTAAAGAAATAGTGTTTTACTTATCCAGTTGCCAGCCTTGTCATATTTGTACTTCCATTTGTTGCTCCACGCAATACTCCCGTCTACATTATAATACCGATAAAGCGTTAGGTCGCCATTGCTATTATATTTATAAACGTAGCGCTTATCTAAGTTATCATTCGGAAAACACTTTAGCTCCTCCGTTCTATTATCATTGCTGTCGTATGTCCTTAAATACTTCCTGTACAATTCACCATCCTCGTCATACACCAACATTTCGATGCTGTTTCCCCTATCATCATAAGTGTACTTTTCTGTCATATCCAGTACCTGATTTCTCTTGTAGATCGTTTTTAAAATCATTCTTCCAGCGTCATCATAATCGTATTCTTTATGCCACTTGAGCGTATCCAAACGGTTAAACGATTTTTTCACTTTTAACAAGCTATCCTTTTCGTATTGTAAAAACTGTCTCCAGTCGAGGCTCCCATCGCCATTAAGAACAGTTATTTCAATAGGTTGGTTGTTCTTATAACTAAACGTTTTACTCCATTTTTTTCTACCATCGTAATCGAAACAAACGGTTTCTTTTATTTTATTATGCTGATTGTAGGTCATTGTTTTTGTTTGCTCCAACGATCCGTCAACATTGTATTCTTTCTCTTCAATTACATTACCGTTGTCGTCGTACACCCTATAAATAGTAGACTCCTCGCTCTCTTTTGGTAAGGAATTACTTTTAGTTAATTGTTCTTCGGACGGATTATTGGCGAAACTAGAGGTGCACAAAAGCACTATTGACAACAGGATTACAATTTTATTAATCATAAAATGAATGCGGGGTTAAGACCAAAGCAAGTTATGTAAATTGCTTTATGCTTTATGAGGCTTCTGTTTATTTATATGAACAGCGCCTAGCACTCCTTGGTTAACAATGTTTCTTCTATGTGATAAATTATTCTAAACACTTTAATGTCGCGGAGTACCATTTTAATATCGCTAATTATCGACATTATTGATTAACCAAAAACATTCAAATTAATTTGGTAGGTTTCTTGATCAGCTTTATCTAATTGATTTATCAGTTCGGTTAATCCAGAGCCAAGTGAATCGATGTTGATTTTATCTCCTTCCAATAACACCTCATTATTTAATGTTGCCTGTATAAACAGTATTTTACAATTGTGTTTTTCTTCTAGTCTTTTCTTCTTCGCTTGAAAAGGACATTCTGAATGATCGGCGATATTGCTTTCTGAATTAGAGTTTTGCTCCCCTATTTGCCCACCGCAAGAATAGAATAACATTGCAATTATGGTTAATAATATTGAGTTGAAGTAGTTCATCTATGTTTTTCAGCCATGGGTTATAGGTATATATTAAGTCGTTATTCCTGCACTTCTCCTCTAAGCTGTCCGACATCATTCTTATTACAAAGAGCGCAGAATTCAGCTTCATTCTCATTATTTCCGCAATGCTCACAACCACGTGGATTTTTTTTGTCCCAATCCCATTACAAACATTACCCCAATTAAAGGAGAGAAAAAAAGACCAATTAGAAAGGCTTTCCAGAAGCCGCCTTTTTTGTTAAGTCCTACAAAACCAACTAAAGCAGCCACGAAAACCCAAATTAATATTCCTATACCGCCACCCATCTTATTATTTTATTTTATAAAAGCATTAATATCAAAGAACACAAGTCCTTTATTCCCGCTTTCTTTTTTTTGCGAATTTAATCAATAAACCTTTTTTATTTGAATTATAATTCTACACTTATAGTTCATAAACTACAAACGCAAAAGACTAGTATCCAATCAAGCTAGGGCAGTAAATTAATATGGCAGGTAAATAAAGTGTCTAAGCCAAGCTCTTTATTTCCTGTCTTATTAATTATCAATTTCCGAACGTTCCAACCATTTTAACGGTTCCGCTAATTCGTGTTTGCAAAATTCTAAATGAATTACTCTTCTTCGCTTTTCATTTGTTGTTCTGTTAGACGCATGCATGGTTAACGGTTTCATAAGCATTGCCCCACCCTGCTCTACTTCACAAACATGCTCAATCTCCTTATCCCAGTTAATTTCATTAGCCCGGCAAACTCCTTTTAAATGCGACTTAGGAACCACTTTTAAGGCACCGTTTTGATTGTCGGTTTTGTCTAAATGAATCCGCACAGTTAATGTGTCTTCCAAAACTTTTAACGGTGGTTGAACCCCGTATTGTCCCTTTTTGAAAGTCCAATTTTTATAGTTTGGTAAGTCTAACTTATCGTTTACTGAAATACTTAAGTCTTGGTGATAGGAGACAAACCAATTGGAGTCGCTTGGTTTGTCGAGGTAGATTGCCTTGGTTAAAAAACAATTTTCTCCCGCAACATCAGCAACTAACTTTTTAAGATTGGGATTGAATAGAATGCTTTTCAATTCGGGAATCACATTGATGAGCTGACGAATTGCAAATAGATCATTTGTTTTCATGAATGAACTGCCTTCCTTTTCCGCATCATTAATGCAATTCAAAAGTTGATCGATCTCAGAATCTGAATATATTTTATCAAGAATTGAATATCCGAATTCTTCTAGTTCTAATTTGTTTGGGTAATAATTCACATTTAAAACATCAAGAAGATACTTAATTCACCATTTCAATAACTAAAAGGATGATTAATTACCCACATATAAAAACTACCAAACTGAATCACAAATATTGCCAAAACAACAAGGTATTTATACTTCACCTGATTAATAAGAATTGTTAACACTAAAAACAAAGGGAACATGATAGATACAAATCTTGTCATTGATATTACTGATCCAGAACAAAGAGGCAACAGTAAACTAACAAATACCAATGTATTTAAACTTATTGGCAATTTTTTCCGAATAAAGAAAGCAAACAGAATCACTATTATCGTAAAGACAGAATTAAATTGAGTGGCAAGGTCTCCCCTATTAAAAAATGAAACGATCGGAAAACTTAATTCTCTGTACCAACCGGCTTGTGCTATACTAAAAGCTAAGAAAAAGCCTGTTTTCTCGAGTTGATAAAAACAATACATAAAGAACACCAATGGCGAAGTTAGAAATGCCGCTGAACGAATTATATTTTCTTTTTTAAACAGGCCAGCCCAATCCATTTTAAACTTTTCGAGCATTCCATTTCGCTCTAACATATATAAATACAAAGGCAATAAAAGAACAATACCATTAGGCCTCAATAATGTTAGTGGTATTAAAAGCAAGGCAAGCACCCAGTATCGTTGATAATGTATGGATATAAAACTGCCAATAAGGAATGTAAAAAACATTGACTCTGTATAAAACATGGAGTAGTAATATGCAAAGGGATAACTAAAAAGCACCAATGCGCTTAAAAACGCAATAGAATGATCTTTAAAATAAATTAAGCCAAACCAATATGTTCCCAGAATCGCAAATAACGAAAAGGTAATACTCCAAAGCAGAAAACTTTTATCGAAAGTTAGGCCAGTATACTTCGATGTAGTGACAACTACTACTGGATAAAAAGGGAAAAAAGCCCAAGAGGACTGCTTAAAATTTACGCCTTCTGAAAAGCCCAAATCTCGTTTCTCGGTAATAGTAGGGTAACCGTTTTGAGCAATTTTTTGATACCAATAGGAATCGTTCTTTTTTACTGTTTTAACGTATTCGTGAAACAAGTTTCCACTGCTTCCATTAACAGAAACCGAGATAATTAAGTAGGCAGTTTTTATTCCTATTGAGAAAAGTAAGAGTACAATTATGTTCTTTAATTCTATTTTCATAATAGTAAATTTAAGAAGATACTAGCTTTGTAATGCTCCTTCTACTAGTTATCATACCACGTGCTCTTTTTCGGAATTGGAATATGAACGGTATCTACCTCAATTTCATTGTCAAAAACTTGAATATTAGTAATGTAAAACTGATCCCCTGCTAATTTATTACCTACCGAATAAGCTTTATAATTCCGACTCATGTATGTTACTTCTTTTTCAACAAAACTGTGTGTCCAATCTCCATTAAAAAAGCATTTAGCGTTAATTAAACTTGGCATTAACTGTTCCATTCTCATTTTTTTCAATCTCCATGTCTCGGGATCTTCCGTGGCAACATAGTCGCTCCAAATATTTTGATGCGATAAAACGATGGTTAATTTTGATTCTTCGATTAACGGATTCATTTTATTTATAAAACCTTCAAGCCGTGCCAATGAATCGTTGAGATTGAGAAATAAGTAATTGGCAAAATTGTCTTTTACTAATTTATACCGGTAACCAATCATTTCTAGATACCTTCTTTCGGCTTCAAATTGATGTTTGGTATCTCCTATTCCTCGCTCAGAATGAAAGTTTAAATCGTGGTTACCAGGTGCATAGTAAACGGGGCATCCAAATTTTGAATACGCGCTGAGCATTGTCTCCCATTCGTCGTCGTAATTATTAAAAACCATGTCGCCTAAAATAAAAACGTAATCGGGGTTTTGAGCCTTTACGGTAGCCATAAATTCATCAAGAATTTTAGGGTATTTTAATAATGGGTAAATGTGTCCGAATGTAGTAATTCGAATGGAGGATTTATTAAACTGATGCGCATCAACAGTTAATTCTTCCTCGGTAAAAACAGTGTGTAAAACATCCATTATAGGCCGATCTTTTTGACAGGCACTTAAGCCCAAGGCCAACATTGCTGCAATAACGAGGAATTTACTTTTCATTTGGACTTCAATGTACGCAAGTATGGTTATTATTTATGCTAACCAATAGACATATCGAGAATTTTAAGCTCATGATATTAGTTTGCAGATCATCTTTCGGAATCAGTTTATTTACAACGCGCTTTAATCAACTCGCTAACTTCGGGGCCGTAATTGTGTAATAAACCATAGTCTAATGCAATTTGCAAAACAGTGCAGGCTTCATTCATTTTATCCAATTGAAGGTAAACCAATCCAAGGTTTCTGTATGCGTATGAGTTGGTTGGATACATTTCGATCGATTTATTAATGTCGGCCAAGGCTTTCGTATATCACCTTTTTGTACAACGTATAGCCTCTATTGTTATATGCCAAAGCATCTGTTGGATCTAATTCTACGGCCTTATCAAAATAACTAAAAGACCGTTTCAAAAGCCTAACAAATGAATTACAGACTTATTTATTGGAAATATTGCTCAATATTGATCTTTCAACCTGTTAATATTTGAGCATAATGCTATTTATTTCGCTATTTTCTTGTTAGACTCCTCAGTTAGACGCAAGTATCCCTGGACTTCTATATAAATTGTAGCATATAGCTTCCATCAAATTTTGAGAGTGCATTTTTTCTATTCCTTTATATCTTGCTATACCTCCATTAAACCATCTCTTTATTCCACCAAAAGT
>JABSPQ010000417.1 GCA_013214205.1 Flavobacteriales bacterium | reverse complement strand
TCTATTAAATTTGGAATTGCGCTTATCTCATTGGTTTTATCTCCAACTTTTTGCTGCCCCAACACTAAGTTACTTTCACAGACCCAAGCACTAACCATATGAATAGGTGAGACACCATTAACTTTTGCTGCTCTTATTGTTTTACCATCAATAGCTACTACTTCTCCTTCTAATAAATTAGATAAGGAAGCCACCCATTGACCAAAGCAAACTTCAAATTTTTATGGGCACAAAATGCTAAAGACTCGATTAAAAGTATCATGTGATGGAATACCATTTGGTAAAGACAAGAAGGTCGCTAACCAATCGTACTTGATGTTACCATAATCTTCTATTTCATCCCATGACTCTGCTCCACAGATAACTCCGCAAACTGATATTGCAACAATATCCAATAGAAGATGTTTTTTACATTTATTACGTCTTGGATCTTCTAAATCCTCAAAGAATTCCAATAAACTATTTCTTTTACTCAAAACTATATATTTAACTGATTATCAATTAAATATACGATCTTACATCTACTAATTAGGGCTGTAATTGATTGGAATAAAGAAGGTTATTAACTTTTAAATTGTTAATAACATGGAATTATTTTAAATGCGTTTGCCCTGCGTACGTACCACCTTCAATTTCAATGCTCTTGTTTCTTTTTTTATCTGTTTTCAGGAAATTGATTTACTTGTTCAATTATTCCTTTTAAAACATTGTAAATTTAAATCAATAAATACTCAAAATTGTACTGTTTTCGGCAAAACGAGTCACTCAAACGATACACTACCTAAAATTATCGGTTAGTGGTTAAATTCAAAAAATAATTTGCCCGTAAAACAGTAATTTTATGGTAATTCTAGCCTCTTAAATGGATCTGTCAGGAAAAATAAAATCGTTACCAGATAAACCAGGTGTTTATCAATTTCTGGATAAGGAAGGAATCATCATTTATGTTGGAAAAGCCAAATCTCTCAAAAAACGAGTTGCATCTTATTTCAACAAAGGAAGACATGAAAGCGGTAAAACCATTCTGCTAGTAAAAAACATACATGATGTAAATCCAATCATTGTTGACAGCGAGTATGAGGCTTTACTTCTCGAAAATTCATTGGTTAAAAGGCATCAACCGCGATACAACATACAGCTTAAGGACGATAAAACTTTTCCTTGGATTTGCATTAAAAAAGAACGCTTTCCGAGGGTAATTTCTACCCGTACTTTAAAACAAGATGGTTCTGAGTATTTTGGCCCATATGCATCGGTTAAAATGATGAAAACCGTTCTGGACTTGGTGTTTCAGTTGTATCCTATCCGAAATTGCAATTACAATCTGTCGGAAGACAACATTAAAAAAGAAAAATTTAAAGTTTGCTTAGAATACCATATTGGAAACTGCCTTGGCCCTTGTGCCAATCATCAAAACGAGGAAGATTACAACCAAAGTATTCAGGAAATAAGGAACATCATCAAAGGCAATCTCTCCAATGTAATTAAGCAACTAAAGGAGTTGATGGACAAACATTCCGCGGATTTAGAATTTGAAAGTGCGCAGTTGATTAAGGATAAAATTGAGACGCTCGAAAAGTATAAATCGAGATCTACGGTGGTTAATCCTAAGATTAACAACATCGATGTTTTCACAATTATTTCGGAGGAAAATTTTGCGTACGTCAACTACATGCGCATTAACAACGGAGCAATTATTCAGGCTCATACACTTGAACTCAAAAAGAAACTTGGCGAAGATGACAAACAGTTGTTGGAGTTTGGAATTGCTGATTTGAGACTTCGATTTGATAGCGATGTAAAGGAAATGTTGATCCCTTTTGAAATCGATGTGGAAATACCCGACGTTAAATGTATCGTACCGATTAAAGGCGACAAAAAAACTTTGCTTGATTTATCTACACGAAACGCGAAATTCTACATGCTTGATAAGCAAAAGGAGCGCAATAGTTACATTCCTAAAAAACGAGAAACAAGGATTCTAGAAGAGATGAAGGAGTTACTTCGTTTGTCGGAATTACCCGAACACATTGAATGTTTTGATTGTTCCAACCTTCAAGGGAGCTTTCCAGTAGCTGCTTGTGTGGTTTTTAAAGACGTAAAACCAGCCAAAAAAGATTACCGAATTTTTAATATAAAAACGGTTGAAGGGCCTAATGATTTCGCGTCGATGGAAGAGGTAATTGAGCGGAGGTATGGCCGTTTATTGAAAGAAGGACAGAATTTACCTCAATTAATTCTTGTTGATGGCGGCAAAGGACAATTGAGTTCGGCGGTTAAAAGCCTAGAGAAGTTAAACCTAAGAGGTAAAATTGCCATTATCGGAATAGCTAAAAAGCTTGAGGAAATTTATTACCCAGATGATTCTATTCCGCTTTATTTAGATAAAAAATCGGAGACGCTGCGAATCATTCAGTTTTTAAGAAACGAAGCGCATCGCTTTGGAATCAAGCATCACAGGAATAGAAGATCGAAGGTTGCTTTTACATCTGGTCTTACCGATATTGAAGGCATTGGGCCAACTACGGCTCAAAACCTGCTCAAAACATTCAAATCTGTTAAGCGAATTAAGGAGGCCAATTTAGAAGAAATTGAAGCTGTTGTGGGTAAGAAAAAAGCAGAGGTGGTTAGGAAGGCGCTTCTTGCCTGAACCTGAATGATCAACTACAAAACTCTTCTTCCCTTGACCTAAAGGACGAAAGCAAAAAAAAACAAACTCAAACGAAATGTCTTTTACCATGTCCTTTAGGTCATGGTACAGAAAAGACAGCTCAAAACAGAAACTCCCTTTTTACAAACCTTTTACCGCAAAATACTCCACTTATTTTCGCATTGACTTAAAGGGCAAAGGCAAAAAGAACAAACTCAATCGAAATGATTTTACCATGTCCTTTAGGTCATGGTACAGAAAAAAACATCCTAAAACAAAAGCCTTTGCCTCTAACTTCATCTTGCGACTCAGAAAAAAATTAAGACAATTTATCCGAAAGCAATCTCATCTCCATAATTGGAGAAATCTTTTCGTACAAAATGTTGTAAACCGCATCTGTAATAGGCATATCAACCTTGTATTTTTCGTTGATTTCTTTGATGCATTTAGTAGCATAGTAGCCTTCCGCAATCATGTTTAACTCTATTTGAGCCGATTTAACAGAGTATCCTTTGCCAATCATATTACCAAAAGTTCTATTTCTACTAAATTGAGAATAGGCTGTTACCAGTAAATCTCCGAGGTAAACAGAACTTTTAATGTCTCTATCTATTGGATGAACAGTATCTACAAATCGCTTAATTTCTTGAATTCCGTTAGAGATTAAAACAGCTTGAAAATTATCGCCATAGTTTAAACCATGACAAATTCCGCTGGCCAAAGCAAATACATTTTTTAAAACAGCTGAGTATTCTGTTCCATAAATGTCGTCGGAAGTAGTTGTTTTGATGTACCTACATGAAATCATTTTAGCTAAATTCTCAGCATTCTCTTCATTCTGACAAGCAACTGTGAGATATGATAATTTTTCTAACGCTACTTCCTCGGCATGACAAGGCCCTGAGATTACTCCAACATTCTTAAAATCTACATTGAATTTATTATGGATATATTCTCCAACTATTTCGTTGCTCTCTGGTACTATTCCTTTAATTGAAGAAAAAACAATCTTTCCTTCAAACAAATCTTCGGATTCATCTTTCAACGAATCGTTTAAGAAAGCCGCCGGAATCGCTAAAATAATTACGTCAGAATTAGCTACCACCTCAGACAAATTAGCCGAAGGATTCAATTTATTTGGGTCCAGCTCTACCGAACTCAAATATTTGGGATTTTGATTATAGGTTTTTATGTGATCGATAGCGGATTCATCTCTCATCCACCAACCAACTTGGTCGGCATTGTTGAGCAGCATTTTTACGATAGCTGTTGCCCAACTACCACCACCTAAAACCGATATTTTCATTGGAGTGTCGCCCAATTTACTGTGGATTTTCTGGTCTCATTTGAGGGAAAAATAACACATCCTGAATAGAGTTTGAATTCGTCATAATCATAGCCAAACGGTCTATTCCAATTCCCAAACCAGATGTTGGAGGCATGCCGTATTCAATAGCTTTTAAGAAATCCTCATCTATAACCATTGCCTCATCGTCTCCCCTTGCGCCAAGTTCCATCTGATCTTCAAAACGCTTACGTTGATCAATCGGATCGTTTAACTCGGTGTATGCATTGGCAATTTCTTTTCCATTACAGATTAGTTCAAAGCGCTCTACCAAGCCTTCTTTGTCTCTGTGTTTCTTTGCCAATGGCGACATCTCAACTGGATAGTCGGTAATGTAAGTAGGTTGGATCAACAGTTTCTCACATTTTTCTCCAAAAATCTCATCGATAATTTTGCCTTTTCCAGCACTTGCTTCAATATGGATATCGAGCTTTTTAGCAACTTCTCTCAAACCTGCTTCATCTAATTCCGAAATATCCTCGCCAGTAAATTCTTCGATGGCCTCAAACATTGTGTAACGTTTGTAAGGTCGTTGGAAATCAATTTCGTTTTCACCAACCATTACCTTGGTAGTTCCATGCAAATCCATCGCAACCTTTTCCAACATTTCCTCTACCAACTCCATCATCCAGATGTAATCTTTATAGGCCACGTAAAGCTCTACCTGAGTAAATTCGGGATTGTGAAACCTGCTCATTCCTTCGTTCCTGAAATCTTTTGCAAATTCGAATACACCTTCAAAACCACCTACAATTAATTTTTTCAGATACAATTCGTTTGCTATCCGCAGATACAAAGTCATGTCTAAAGTATTGTGATGCGTTTTAAACGGACGTGCAGCAGCACCACCATAAATCGGTTGAAGAATTGGCGTTTCCACCTCTGTATATTCTCTATCGTTTAAGAACGTTCTTATTGTGTTTACAAGTTTGGTTCTTTGTAAAAATGTTTGTTTTACGTGTGGATTTACAACTAAATCAACATAACGTTGGCGGTACCTTTGCTCAGGATCGGTAAAACCATCATGAATGTTTCCTTCCTCATCTGTTTTAACAACTGGAAGTGGTCTAAGAGATTTACATAATACTTTTAAACTTGAAACATGAATGGAAATTTCGCCAACCTTAGTAGTAAAGGCATGGCCTTCAATACCAATGAAATCGCCTATATCAAGCAATTTTTTAAATACCTTGTTGTAAAGATCCTTGTTCTCGTCGGGACA
Organism: Flavobacteriales bacterium; assembly: GCA_013214205.1. Taxonomy (GTDB): domain Bacteria; phylum Bacteroidota; class Bacteroidia; order DT-38; family DT-38; genus DT-38. The sequence continues at coordinate 26,891 of JABSPQ010000417.1, read as the reverse complement.
AATAATGTCTCTACTAACATAAATTTGAATTCGACCTGTTGAGTCCATCAGTTCAGCAAAAGAGGCTTTCCCCATTACCCTTTTACTCATCAACCTACCTGCCATGCTTACCTTTTGATACTTGGTATCATCCTTAGCAAATTCAGATTTAACATTTATAGCAAATGCATTTGTTTCAAAAGTTTCGGAAGGATATGGATAGAATCCAAGATTAATCATTTCCTGAAGTGCCGATCTTCTTATCTCCTCTTGTTCTGAAAGGGTCTTTTCCATCTTATTAAATTTTCGACAAAGATAACTTTACCTTTCAAATATTGGTTCAAAATTGGCCTTCGATCAAAGAACAATCAATAAACAGCTTAAAATTTACTATAGTTTCCTACTTTTAGTCTTTAAAAAATCTTTTTTATGAGAAATCTCGTCGATGCCTTCCCCGCTCAACTTAACACAGCAGTTGAAATCAGTCAAAATTCTACACTTAACATTGGACCAAACGAAATACAAAATATTCTGATTAGTGGATTAGGAGGATCTGGAATTGGCGGTAGCGTTGTTTCTCAAATCGTTTCAAGCGATTCTAGAGTACCCGTTACAGTTAACAAAGATTATGATTTGCCTGCGTTTGTAGGCCCCAATACGCTTGTTATTATTTGTTCCTACTCGGGAGACACGGAAGAAACAGTTGAAGTATTCGGTAAATCTCGTGCCGCTGGTGCCGAAATTGTTTGCATTACTTCAGGAGGTTATATTCTTGAAACTGCACAAGAAAATGGAATTAATATTATTCAAATCCCTGGCGGACTTCCTCCAAGGTCTGCATTCGGACTGCCTTTTGTCCAACTTTTAACTGTGTTTGAAAAGTATAATTTGGTAACCAATACTTATGTAGAGAAGGTAACTGCCGCTTCTAACTTATTGGTAGAAGGTAAGGCTGATATTTTGGCCAAAGCCGAAAAAGTTGCAGAACAACTTTTAAATAAAACTCCAATTATTTACAGCGCATCAGATTACGAAGGGGTTGGCATTCGATTTAGACAACAGATAAATGAAAATGCTAAAATGCTGTGCTGGCACCATGTTTTGCCAGAAATGAACCACAACGAATTAGTTGGATGGCGTACCGAAAATCAGGATTTAGGAGTGATTATATTGCGCAACGAATCTGATAACAGCCGAACGAAAGAACGGATAAGGATTAGTAAAGAGATCTTTGCTAAATACACTTCTACCATCATTGAAATTAATTCGTTGGGAAATAACCGAATAGAAAATACCATTTACCTTATCCACCTTTGCGATTGGATTTCTGTAATTCTTTCAGAAAAGAAAGGTGTTGATTCTATTGAAGTAGCTGTAATTGACATGCTGAAATTTGAATTAGCAAAGCTATAAACTACTTATCTTGAAAATGAAATATGCAAAAAGTATACTTCAAAGACTTAGGACTAGCTGGTTACGAGGAAACTTGGGACTATCAAGAAAAACTTCATAAGGAAATTGTCGACCTTAAATTAAAAGCACGCGACGAAGGAATACTTGAGCCAATACAAAGCAAGCATTACCTCCTTTTCTGCGAACATCCGCACGTTTACACCATTGGAAAAAGCGGAGAGGATAAAAATTTACTGCTAAACGAAGCTCAGTTGGTGGAAAAAAATGCCACATTCCATAGAATTAATCGAGGTGGAGATATTACTTACCACGGCCCAGGACAATTGGTTGGATACCCAATTTTAAATCTCGAAAATTTCTTTACAGACATTTCAAAGTTCATGCGCTTTATGGAAGAGGCAATTATGATGACTTTAACAGACTATGAAATTAAATCGGAGAGGAACCCTGGTTTTACCGGTGTATGGCTCGATGTAGAAAACCCACTTAAAGCACGAAAAATTGCTGCTATGGGTGTTAGATGTAGCAGGTGGGTAACTTTACATGGCTTTGCTTTTAACCTTAACACCGATTTAGATTATTTCGAAAACATAGTCCCTTGTGGTATTGCCGACAAGCAAGTAACTTCCCTGTCATCAGAACTTGGAGAAAAAGTTAACGTAGAAGAAGTAAAGGAAAAACTAAAGACACATTTGTCGGAGCTTTTCAAATTTGAGCTAATCTCTTTTTAAAATTCAAATCAAACTATTTGATCCAAGTTGAAGCCAATTAAAAAAATACTTGTCGGTCTAATTGGATTTTTTGTTATTGCAAGCCTTTTGCTAGCCCTAACTGGTAACTCACATCTATTTAAAGGAGTGACCAACACTTATCTTGTTGGGAAATCGGGTCCGGGTATAGACGATATGGACATTTTCCATTCCAGAAAAATCACCAAAGGTATTCACCAACCTTGGCCAGAAAGCAGAGAAATTAATCAGAAGATATTAGATCAAAAATATCTAACCGAGTTTGCCAGCTACGAATCAATTGCATTTTTGGTGATTAAAAAAGGTGAGATTCAAACAGAATTGTATTGGGACGATTATAATTCTTCGTCGCTCACCAATTCGTTTTCGATGGCCAAAACGGTGGTGAGTATTTTAATTGGCATCGCAATTAATGAAGGTAAAATTAAAGGCGTAAACGATTTGGTTGGCTCGTACCTACCCGCTTATAGCAGTGGAAAAAATGCAAATATGACCATCGAACACTTGCTTACTATGAGTTCGGGAATAAATTTCGACGAAGATTATGTAAGCCCCTTTGCATTTCCTGCCAAGGCGTATTACGGAACAGGTCTAAAGAAATTGGTGGATAAATATGAAGTGACAGAAGAACCCGCCAAAATATTTTCTTATTTAAGTGGCAATACACAAATTCTTCAACAGGTTACAGAACAGGCAACTGGAATGAAAATGAGTGACTATGCTTCTAAAAAACTTTGGGGACCAATTGGTGCGAAAAATGATGCCTTTTGGAGTTTGGATCATGAAAACGGTGATGAGAAATCGTATTGCTGCATATATTCGAATGCCAGAGATTTTGCACGGTTAGGCCAGCTTTACCTAAATAAAGGAAAATGGGAAACCAAACAAGTTGTATCTCAAAACTACGCCCAACAGTCTGTAGTGGCTGCCGATTTGCTTGAGAAAGATGGCACTGCAAACAACAGATACGGTTACAGTTGGTGGCTTATGGATTATAATAATTTAGAAATATTTTATGCCCGAGGTATTTTAGGGCAGTATATTGTCGTTATACCTGAAAAGGATTTGGTGATTGTTAGGTTGGGACACAAAAGATCGAAGGTTCCTGGCGCAAAACACCCTGCTGATGTTTTTATGTACATCGATGCCGCATTATCATTAGAATAAGCATGTTAAAAGATATTCCAAAAAATAAAGTAGAAGATATAGCACTGGCTATTGTTAAAGAAACTGAGGATTCGTGGACCGTTTATCTCATAAACTTAAAGGAAACGCCTATTGAAGCGGTATTGGTTACTTCTAAAGGGTATGGAAAGCGTGATGGTGAAAAGGTAAAAACTTCCATGCTAAGACATTCGCTTGGAACTATAGAAGAAAAATCTTTTGTCCAAGTGGAACCTATTATGGAAAAGGTATTACATTTGACCAACGAATATTGGGTCAGTTTTTTTCACAAGAAAATGATGTTCGACAAAAAATACATTGTTTTACCCGAAAGCGCTATTCCCAAAAACTTAATCGATATCCCCATAATTAATAAGAAGGGAATTTTATTAAAATAACTTTCTTCATCTCATGTTAGATCACATCAATATTCAAAACATTCTTTTTATTGACATAGAAACTGTACCCAAATATCAAGATTATAAATACGTACCAGAAGGCTTACAAGAACTTTGGGCAAAGAAGACCAAGTACGAGCGTAAAGAAGAAATTACGCCAGAGGAATATTTTCCGGAAAGAGCCGGGATCCTAGCAGAATTCGGGAAAATTATTTGTATCTCAATCGGATTTTTTTCTAACAGTACGCTGCGTTTAAAATCATTTTATGGCGACGACGAAAAACAATTGCTAGCCGATTTTATCGAAATGATGAATAGTCATTATAGCCACGCCAAATATATGCTCTGCGCGCATAATGGCAAGGAGTTCGATTTTCCGTACATAGCTCGGCGTGCTTTGGTTAACGGTTTAAGGTTACCAAAATTATTAGATATAGCAGGTAAAAAACCGTGGGAAATTAATCATTTGGATACCATGGAATTATGGAAATTCGGCGACTATAAAAATTATACTTCAATCGCTTTACTTGCCAATATTTTCAACATTCCCACGCCAAAAGATGACATTGATGGTAGCGATGTTGCACGCGTTTATTGGAAAGACAAAGACTTAGAGCGAATTGTGGTTTATTGCCAAAAGGATGTGGTAACTGTTGCCCAGCTATTGCTGCGTTACAAAGGTCTTCCGCTTATTTCCGACGATGATATCATCATTGCTAATTAAGCGTATAAAGAACTGGTTTTAAGTAAGTAGGGATGATTTATTTAAATTGACAAATTTCACTATTTGTTTTCCTACAATTGTTGAGTTACCTTTAATTACAATCACAATACACTTCAATGCAGGGCAAGCCCATTTTACAGGTTAAAAATCTCACGGTTGAGTTCCGAACGGAAGACGAAACGACTATTGCCGTTAACGATATTTCTTTCAGCTTAAACAAGGGCGAAACCATTGGAATTGTAGGCGAATCTGGTTCAGGAAAGTCGGTTACCTCATTGTGTTTGATGGGCTTATTACAAACACCTCCCGGGCATATTTCTAGTGGAGAAATCATTTATGATTCAGCAGAATTAGGTGAAATAGACTTGCTAAAAGTTAATAAATCCGACCTCCGAAGATTTAGAGGAAACGATATCGCAATGATTTTTCAGGAGCCAATGACCTCCTTAAATCCTGTTTTTACATGTGGCGAACAAGTTGCTGAAGCAATTATGCTCCATCAAAATATTAGCAAGGTACGAGCCAAGGTTAAAGCCATCAATTTATTTACCGAAGTTAAGCTGCCAAGGCCCGAAGCAATTTTTGATTCTTACCCACATCAAATATCAGGTGGGCAAAAGCAAAGGGTTATGATCGCCATGGCAATGTCGTGCGAACCCGCTATTTTAATTGCCGACGAGCCAACTACCGCATTAGATGTTACAGTACAGAAAACCATTTTGGATTTGATGCAAGATCTCGAATTCAAGTATAATAAAAGCATCATTTTTATCACGCATGATTTAGGCGTTATTGCCGAACTGGCAGATAAAATTTTGGTGATGTACAAAGGCAGGATTGTTGAGCAAGGTAATGTTTGGAAAATTTTCTCTGACCCACAACACCCTTATACAAAGAGCTTACTATCGTGTAGGCCGTCTTTAAGAAATAATTTATCTCGCTTGCCAACCATATCAAATTTTATGAAGTTTGATGAGAATGGCAATATGATTGAAACCAATCAGACGGTTAAAGACACCAAAAGGTCGTTTAAAGTAAACGAAGAAGAACGTGATGAAAGGCATAGAAAAATGTATGCTTCAGATCCCGTTATGGTGGTTGAAAACTTGAGCACTTACTTTAATGGTCCTAAAAAGTTATTTAGAAAGCCAGAAGTAATTAAGGCCGTTGATGATGTTTCTTTCAAAATTTACCCGGGTGAAACACTTGGTTTGGTTGGAGAATCTGGTTGTGGGAAAACTACACTTGGTAGAACACTACTAAAGTTAATTGATCCGACTTACGGAAAAATCATTTACAAAGGGCAAGATATCAGCAAATTATCTTCTACCAATTTAAGACATTTAAGAAAGAAGATTCAAATTATTTTCCAAGATCCTTACTCTTCATTAAACCCAAGAAAGCTTATCGGTAACGCGATAATGGAACCTATGCAAGTGCATAAAATTGGAAAAAATGACGAAGAAAGAAAACAGAAGGTGTTTGATTTATTAAAGAAAGTTGATTTAAATGAATCTCATTTTTATCGCTATCCACACGAATTTTCTGGTGGACAACGGCAACGAATTTGTATTGCAAGGGCATTGTCTTTAAACCCAGAATTTATTGTTTGCGATGAGTCTGTAAGTGCCTTAGATGTTTCTGTACAAGCGCAGGTGCTTAATTTGCTAAACGACTTACAAGATGAGTTTAACTTCACTTACATCTTTATTTCTCATGATTTATCCGTTGTGAAATTTATGTCGGATAGAATAATTGTGATGAATAATGGAAAGATCGAAGAAATAGGTGACTCCAGAGAAATTTATTCAAACCCTAAAACAGAGTATACCAAGAAATTGATTCGAGCCATTCCAAAAGGCGAACTTGCAGATATAAAATCTGCTGCCGTTTGGAAAGAGGTAAGAAGACAAAATCAAGAGCACCTTAACAAAACGGAGCTCTAATAGCTAAACATCCATCTCAGGAATTTCTCCCTCAACAATTAAATCACCATCAGTAGCTGCTATTATTTCTTCTACAGAAACTCCTGAAGCTCTTTCAATCAATTTAAAGCCATTGGGTGTAATGTCTATAACCGCTAAATCTGTAACCACTTTTTTAATGCAGTTTTTCCCTGTAATCGGCAAAGTACATTCCTTAAGCAACTTCGATTGTCCCTTTTTGTTGGCATGAATCATAGCCACGATAATATTTTCGGCCGACGCAACTAAATCCATCGCACCTCCCATGCCCTTAACCATCTTCCCTGGAATTTTCCAGTTGGCTATATCGCCATTTTGAGACACTTCCATAGCTCCTAAAACAGTTAGCTGAACATGTTGTCCTCTAATCATTGCAAAGCTCGTAGCCGAATCAAAAAATGCAGCTCCATCCAATGTGGTTATGGTTTGCTTGCCAGCATTAATTAAGTCTGGGTCTTCTTCTCCTTCAAACGGGAAAGGTCCCATGCCAAGCACGCCATTTTCCGATTGAAACTCAATTTCTAATCCTTCTGGAATATAATTTGCAACCAAAGTCGGAATACCGATCCCCAAGTTTACATAGAAACCATCCTCAAGCTCTTGTGCAATTCTCTTTGCAATTTGATTTTTATCTAGTGCCATCGTTATTACTTGTAATTAATTTATCGCTGTCTGGTTGTTCGTTGCTCTATTCTCTTCTCGTACTTTTCGCCTTGAAAAATTCTTTGTACAAAAATTCCAGGTGTATGAATTTCATTAGGGTCTAATTCTCCCAGCGACACCATTTCTTCAACCTCAGCGATGGTAATTTTACCAGCCATTGCCATTACTGGATTAAAGTTTCTGGCAGTAGCCTTAAAAACTAAGTTGCCAGCCGAGTCTCCTTTCCATGCTTTTACAATTGCAAAATCTGCTGTAAGGGCCATTTCCAAAATATGAGGTTTTCCGTTAAAGTCTCTCACTTCTTTACCTTCGCCAACTTCAGTACCATATCCCGCTGGTGTAAAGAAAGCAGGAATTCCTGCTCCTCCAGCTCTGCATCTTTCAGCTAAACTGCCCTGAGGAATTAAGTCTACCTCTAGCTCACCGCTCAACATCTGACGTTCAAACTCATCGTTTTCTCCAACATAAGAAGAAATCATTTTTTTGATTTGCTTTTTCTGAAGCAAAGTTCCTAGTCCAAAATTATCTACACCCGCGTTGTTCGAGATACATGTTAAACCACTTATTCCACTTTCCGACAATGCGATTATGCAATTCTCGGGAATGCCACAAAGCCCAAAACCACCAAGCATAAGCGTCATGTTATCCTCTATTCCTTCTATTGCCTCAGCAACATTCTTTACTCTTTTATCCATGTATGGAAAACAAATTATTTCTAAAAATCATCAAATACGTGTACGCCACCCGATTTAACTTTCTTGTAAGCATTACAATCTAATTCAGTACTAATACCTTCTGCTGGACTTTCAAAATCTCCCTGACTAATTTGTAAGGCAGAGTCTGCATATACTTTGTGCATGTAATAAGCCCAGATAGGTAAAGCCATGTTTGCACCTTGTCCCAACGACAATCTGTCGAAATGCACGCCTCTGTCCTCTGCTCCTACCCAAACACCCGAAACTAAATCTGGTGTGATTCCAATAAACCATCCATCAGATTGATTTTGAGTCGTTCCTGTTTTCGCAGCAATCGGATTTTTAAACCCAGTGTAAGGTCGGCTTTCTCTTGGCTTGCTTCTTAATCGCATTGCACTACCAAGCGTTCTTCCCTTATGTTCGTTATAAACTCCATCTACAACACCCTTCATTAAACTGGTCATAATATAAGCAGCGTTTTCGCTCATTACCTCTCTTTTCTCAGGTTTAAAGCTTAAATCGTCAATTACATTTCCATGCTTATCCTCCACCCTCATAATAAAAGTAGGCTGAGTCCAAACACCCTTGTTAGCAAATGTACAGTTAGCGCCAACCATGTCGAAAACAGAAACATCAGAAGTACCTAAACAAATAGATGGTACTTCATCCAACTTACTTGTTATTCCCATGTCTTTGGCGCGCTTAACAACAGCTTTAGGTCCAAATTGCTTCATAACCCACGATGTAATTGTGTTCATAGAATTAGCCAAGCCATATTTTAAAGACATCATGCCTCCGTATTCATGGCCTGCATTATTTGGCGACCAAGGTGCCTGACCATCTGGCATTTCAAAATACACTTTAACGTTTGGCACTTCGTAGCAAGGCGAATATCCTGCTTCAATTGCTAAGCTATAAACAAAAGGCTTAAAGGTAGATCCCACTTGTCTTTTCCCTTGCCTAACGTGATCGTATTTAAAATGCTTGTTGTTGATTCCTCCTACCCAGGCCTTAATATAGCCAGTCTTTGGATCCATGGACATAAAACCTGTTTGTAGAAAATGTTTGTAATAAAGAATTGAATCCCTTGGAGTCATTACTGTATCAATTTCTCCTTTCCAAGAAAACACAGACATTTTGGTTGGAGTATTAAACATGATTTTAATACTATCTAAACCCATTCCCGATTTTTTTAACAACCTATACCTTTCCGATCTCCTCATTGACTGATCCATAATTTTGGCAACCTCAGATTTTGAAACTCTTTTTTCAAACGGTGGATTTGCTTTTTTAGAACACGAAACATAAAATGCATCTTGCAAATAGTTTCCTAAATGCTCCGTAACCGCATACTCTGCATACCCTTGCATTTTAGCATTGATGGTGGTATAAATTCTTAAACCATCTGTATAAAGGTTATAATATTCTCCATTTGGCTTTTGATGCGTCTTGCACCATTTCATCATTTCTCCTCTTAAAACTTCCCTAAAATAAGGAGCAAGACCTTCATTGTGATCCACTCTTTTAAAATTAAGTTCTAATGAAATTACCCTTAAAGAATCGTATTCGGCTTGCGTAATTATCTCGTACCTTTTCATTTGAGATAAAACTACATTCCTTCTTTTTTCTGTTCGTTCCAATCTTCTATTCGGATTAAACAAAGATGGATTTTTAAGCATCCCAACAAATGTTGCTGCTTGCTCAATGGTTAAAGAGTCTGGAGTAGTATTAAAATATACACGAGAAGCCGACTTAATTCCTACGGCATTGTTCACGAAATCTATTTTGTTAAAATACAAAGCGATGATTTCATCCTTAGTATAATATTTTTCCAATCGAGCTGAAATGATCCATTCTTTTAACTTCTGAAGTAGTCTGTCAGTAAGGTTTCTGGAAGTACCATGAAAAAGATTTTTTGCCAATTGCTGTGTTACAGTACTTGCACCGCCATTTGTACCTCCGTAGGCAATTGCACGCGCCAAGCCCTTAAAATCTATACCAGAATGCTCATAAAATCGAACATCCTCAGTTGCAATTAAAGCCTTTACTAAATGTGGAGAAAGCTGATCGTATTTAACATTCGATCTATTTTCAAGGTAATAGGTTCCCAAAATAACTTGGTCGGAAGAGATAATTTCTGTTGCCAAATTAATTTGAGGATTCTCCAAAGCTTCAATATCTGGTAATTCGCCAAAAATACCTATCGAAATCGCATACATAAATGCCGTTGCGCCAAATATGGAGCCCAATCCTAAGAACCAAATTACAGATACAAGAAAGCCACCTTTACTTTTCTTCTTAGACTTTTTTGCTGTTTTCTTGGGTTTGTCTTCAGTAATCTTCGACTTGTTTTCTATATTACTTTCTTCACTCATTGATTTTCTCTATTCTGAATCCAATATCGGAAATATCTTCTAAATCGTCTTCTCTCATGGCATGTTGAAGTTGGAAAGTATAAATTCCTTTAACCGGAAATTTCACCGAACTTTTATAAAGCCTATTGAAGTCGTAAACACCGCCAGTACCACTACCTAGCCATTTGCCCGATTTTTCGGCCAATGTACATTCAATTGTATCCTTTATCATGTTTCCCTGCGGAGAAATTACCCGCACAAACATAAATAAGTTGCTATAAGTGTAAGTGGAAATATTTCTAATGTTGATTATCAAATTGTGCTCGGAAATAGAGTCTTTCACATCAACTTTAAATACCAAAACGCTGTCCTTATTCCAAACAGCATTTGTTATCTCATAGTTTTGTTCATATACTCTATTGCTATCGCAACCATCTACAGCAGCGCAACACATTATGCTAATTAATATTAAAAATATTTTATTCAAATTCATGGTTTAATTTAATACAGCGAATCTAAGCTCAATAGTTCCTTTCCTTCCATAATGTTGATGTAAAGCCGTTGTAAATGATTTACAATCGTTTTCAAACATAAAATTACTCCTTCTTTTCCTGAATTAGTATTCAAAATCAGCAATTCGTTAAGCTGCCTGTTTTGCCCTTAAAAATTTGGTCATCTTAAGTGATAAATCTAATAACAGAACTTTGGGGTTAGCGTTTCTTTCCACATCGCTAAAGGCTTTACTCAATATTTTAGACATTTTACTACCATTAATTTCATCGATAAACGGCGAAAATTTCTTAGCAAAACCCATCTCTTTTTCCCCTAGTTGAACAAGCTGTTGTTCATAATTCATCATTAAACTTTCCCTAATCATCTTTAAACAATAAAGAAAAAAGTTTTTCTGCCGTTCACGTCCGATTCCAGCCATTTGCTCTGTCCAAATAATAATTTCTGGAACTTTAGCACCGTAACATAACCTCATCCAATCTATAAAAGCATTTGTGTTACTGTTCTCATCATCCTCATTCGCAAATCGAATTACGTCGAGCATATTACCCTTGGCCATACTGGTTGTATCTCTGGCCTTAGCATCATCTAAACTATAAACAGAAGACAAATACTTCATTACCGACACATCATCAACTGCATTTATACTTACCACCTGTGTTCTCGAATGAATTGTTGGGAGAATTGCGTCAGGTTTTTCAGTAATCAAAAGGAACAGGGTGTTCTCTAAAGGCTCCTCAATAATTTTAAGCAATTTGTTTGAAGCTGAGGCATTTATCCTATCCGCATGCCATATAATCATCATTTTATATTCCGACTCATAACTTTTAAGCATCAGTTTTTTGATAATCTCCTCCGATTCCTTCGTGTTAATTGCCAATTGCTTGTTCTGTGTTCCAATAGAATCTATCCACATATCAATGTCTACATAGGGGCTAGAAATAAGTAATTCTCTCCAAGGCTCCAGAAATCTATCACTAACCGGATCTTTGCTTACACTTTTGGTTGTAGCCACTGGAAAAGAGAAATGAAGATCGGGATGAGCGAGTTTATTTATTTTTAAACAGGATGGACATTCGTTGCAAGAGTCGTTTGGAAGCCTATTGGTACACGAAATAAATTGAGCGTAAGCAATAGCTAACGCCAGTTTACCAGCTCCCGCAGGACCTTCAAACATTTGAGCATGAGCAATTTTTCCAGATTCAACCGATTTAATCAGTCGTTCCTTTACCCTTTCTTGTCCAACAATTTCTTTAAATGTCATTCCAATTATCTTGAATCAAAGTTAGTTAATATTGAGTGGATTTTTCCCTTAAAAAACATTGTATCATCAAAGAATTAGAAATAGCTTTACTTGCTTGAAAACAATAGAAAATATTAACTTTTCGGGGCTCAGAGCCATCGTTAGGGTAGACTTTAATGTTCCACTTGATTTAGATTTTAATGTAGCCGATGACACTCGCCTCAGAGGTGCCATCCCAACTATTCAGAAAATTACAGCTGATAAAGGCAAGGTTATTTTAATGTCGCACTTAGGCCGACCTAAAAATGGCCCAGAAGATAAGTTTTCATTAAAACACATCGTTAACCACCTTTCTGTTTTACTCGGTCAAAAAATTCACTTTGTAACTGATTGTATCGGAGATAAAGCAGATGAAGCAATCAATAATTTATCCGACGGTGAAATTTTGTTATTGGAAAACCTGAGGTTTTATCCTGAAGAAAAAACAGGAGACGTTGATTTTGCCAAAGCGCTTTCGGCTCATGCAGATGTTTATATAAACGATGCGTTTGGAACTGCCCACAGAGCACATGCTTCAACGAGTGTAATTGCACAGTTTTTTACCGACAAAAAAGCATTTGGTGCTTTAATGACCAAAGAAATTACCAATCTTAACGTACTCGAACAAAATGCTGAAAAGCCTTATACAGCCATAATTGGAGGAGCCAAAATCAGTGGTAAAATTGATATTCTGAACGAATTAATGGCCAAAACCGATAATATCATCATTGGTGGCGGCATGGCCTTTACTTTTATAAAGGCCATGGGTGGCAAAATTGGCGACTCGTTGGTGGAAGAAGACAAATTAGAACTAGCACTCAAAACCATTGCGAAAGCAAAAGAATTGGGCGTGAATTTAATTTTACCTAGCGATGCAAAACTGGCAGATTCATTTAGCAATGATGCAGCTGTAGAATATTCGAAAATAGATGAGATACCGGATGGTTGGCTTGGATTAGATTTAGGTGAAGAGTCGATTAAACGATTTAAAGAAGTAATTGCAGAGTCGAAAACGATATTATGGAATGGCCCAATGGGTGTTTTTGAATTCTCTAACTATGCAGAAGGAACTAAGCAAATTGCTTTGGCAATAGCAGATTCTACTGCTAACGGAGCATATTCTTTAGTGGGTGGTGGCGATTCCGTTGCTGCAATCAATCATTTTTATCTCACCGATAAAATTAGCTACGTTTCTACAGGAGGCGGGGCGCTGTTAGAATACATTGAAGGAAAAGAATTACCAGGAATTAAAGCAATCAACGATTAAGTTTTAAACTGAGCTAAATCAATATTCTCGATACAATCCGCCATCCGGCGGATCACTCGAACTGACAACTTTTCAGATTAAAGTATCTGTTGGGAGATCTTGTATATGGGGTTTTGCAAATTCCTTTACATAAGGCATCACCTTATACACCCCTTTAACCATTGGTTCGTAAAGTTTAGAACCATCTTTAAATTCTGCTCCTAAAAAACCCACCCTTTCGTCAACTTTATGAACCACAAACAAGAGGACACTCATGATTAAGGCCATTTTTATAGCCGCGAAAACCGATCCCAGCAACTTATTTACAAAACCCAGCATCACAATTTTTACGATGCCTTCAATTGATTTTGCGATTAAATGAACCCCGATAACCACTAAAATCAACAGTATAACAAAAGCAATAATTTCGTTGTATTCAGTTTCCAGCCCCCAGATAGATAACTGGCTACCAGCTTCTATAGAGAACTTTAGCCCAACAATTACACCTAAAAACAAAGCGACTAATGAAGCCACTTCTATTATTAAACCCTTCATATAGCCCCTAACCATGGTTAATACAAGCGGTACAATTAAAATGATGTCGAATAAGTTGGTCATGTAACTACAAAACTCGTAATTTTTATTTACATCGCTTACACCATCCCATTTACAATTGATTAAATTTAAAGATGTATTTGGGTGAACATGATTGGATAGACACAGTTAAAATACTGGAAAACAGGTTTGAAGAAGACTTGAATTTAGAAGATATTTTATTTCATGTAGGTGTTCAAGAATTAAGAAAAGGCTATTTAGATTTTTCGAGTTCAGAAAAATTAAAATTATTGCAAGTAGCTACAGCCACGTTACTTAGCGATTACGATCATTATGAATACATAGGATTTGATGATGACGATTGGCCCGTTTTTCGAAAAAAAGAATCACTTTCATATCTTTCAAAGGCAGATCAGATTAATCAACTTAAAAATGCGATCATTATATACTTCGAAAATTAATACTTTTGCATCGTAGAAAAACTCAATATGAAATTCAAAAATACATTTTCGCTTTGCTTACTTTTTGTTTGCATGTTTGCCGTATCAACAGTTAATGCACAAGAAGCAACGGAAGAAGAAAAGCCAAGAACTCAGGTTTTAATTAAAACCAGCATGGGCGATATTAAAATAGAATTGTTCAACGAAACGAAGTTGCACAGAAAAAACTTTTTAATGTTGGCCAAAAGCGGTCAGTACAACGGTTCAATTTTCCATAGGGTTATTCGAGACTTTATGATTCAAGGTGGTGAATTAAAAAACCCTAGAAGACCAGATTACACGCTTCCAGCAGAAATTAATCATGGTTATGTACATACAAAAGGCATGTTGAGTGCAGCAAGAAAACCAGATAGTGCTAATCCTATGAAAGCTTCATCTGGATCTCAATTTTACATTGTGCAAGGAACAAGACAAAAGCCAACAGATTTGGACGCCATGTCGCAACGGAACGGGATTAAATATACCGACAAACAAAAGTTAACATATGAAACTCTTGGAGGAACCCCTTTCTTAGATGGCCAATACACTATCTTTGGACGTGTAATTGAGGGTATGGAGGTACTTGAAAAAATTGCTGCGGTTAAAGTAGGCGGAGGGAGCAAGCCCTTGAAGGAAATAACAATGACTATGAAAGTGATTTTACTGTAGATGAAGGATAAAATAAAAAGTTTTGTAGAGGAGATTTCTTCGTTTAAATCGGATGATTCGGGTAAAATAGAAGCATTTCGAATTAAATTTTTAGGAAAAAAAGGAGCAGTGGCAGACCTTTTCAACGATTTTAAATCTGTTGCAAAAGAAGACAGAAAAGAAATCGGTATTGCTCTAAATGATTTAAAAAATAAGGCTAAGGAGAAAATTGAAAATCTTAAGTCTTCTTCGTTGCCTGATAAAAAGGCATCTGATAAAAAAGAAGATTTTACAATGCCTGGCTATCCCAACGAATTGGGCTCTCGTCACCCGCTCTCCATTGTTAGAAAACAAATTATAGACATCTTCTCTCGAATGGGTTTTACGCTTTCTTATGGCCCCGAAATCGAGGATGACTGGCATAATTTCAGTGCACTTAACTTTCCTGAAGAGCATCCAGCTCGAGACATGCAGGATACTTTTTTCATCGAAAATAAACCGGGTGCAACGCCAGAAGAACAAATTGCATTAAGAACACATACTTCTTCCGTACAGGTTAGGGTAATGGAAAACAGTGAGCCTCCACTTAGAACTATTTCTCCGGGAAGAGTTTTTAGAAACGAGGCTATATCTGCACGAGCGCATTGCATTTTTCATCAAGTGGAAGGGCTTTATATCAATAAAGACGTTTCTTTCGCCGATTTAAAACAAACATTACTTCATTTTTCAAGAGAAATGTTTGGCGCTGATACCAAAATTAGATTCAGACCATCTTATTTCCCATTTACCGAGCCTAGTGCCGAAATGGATATCTCTTGCAACATTTGTGGTGGCAAGGGCTGCAACATCTGTAAATACTCTGGTTGGGTAGAGATTTTAGGTTGCGGCATGATTGATCCAAACGTTTTGGGAAACAACAACATTGATTCTAAAAAATATACCGGATTCGCATTTGGTATGGGCATCGAACGAATTACGATGCTCAAGTACCAAATTGATGATTTACGGCTGTTCTTCGAGAACGACGCCAGGTTTCTAGATCAGTTTAAAGCAGCTAGATAACGCTTATTCAACCGTACTAAGTTTTAACATATTCACCTGCCCTTTAGCTTTAATTGGCATGCTGGCTACGTTAATTAACAAGTCCTCTTTTTTGATGTGGTTGGCTTTCTTTAAAATCGTAATCACATCTTCAATAGTCTCATCCGTTGTAGAAAACTTTGTGTAATGAAATCCTTGTACGCCCCAAATTAAACTTAAAGTATTTAATATGGTGTGGTTACTAGTAAAAACAAAAATCCTCGCTTTAGGTCTAAATCCTGAGATTTTGAAAGCTGTATAACCCGACATCGTCATGGTCACAATTCCTGAAGCATTGATTCTATCAGATAAAGTACATGCGTTATAGCAAATGTTATCCGAAACCATTCTGTCTTTATTCTTAGAGAACGAATATGCTTTGTTGTAAATGTTTTCATACGCCTCAACTTTGGCAATAATTCTGTGCATTGCCTTAATAACCGTAGTTGGATGCTTGCCAACAGATGTTTCTCCGCTCAACATTAGAGCATCTGCTCCATCCATACAAGAATTAGCTACGTCATTTACCTCAGCCCTACTTGGTGTAACATTCTCTATCATGCTCTCCATCATTTGAGTAGCAACAATAATCGGTTTAGAAACTTTTAAGCATTCGGTAATTAACAACTTTTGAACCAACGGCACGTCTTCCATCGGAATTTCAACCCCTAAATCGCCACGAGCAACCATAACTGCATCCGTTTCAGTAATAATTTCTTTCATGTTTGAAATGGCTTCTGGCTTTTCCATTTTAGCAACCACCATAGCGTTTGCACCCTTCTTTGCTATGATCGATTTTAACTGCTTTATATCACTGGCTTTTCTAACAAAAGAAAGTCCAATCCATTCAACATTGTGTTCCAATGCAAAATCTAAATCTGTCTTATCTTTTGGAGTTAAGCAAGGCAAAGAAACCTTTGTATCGGGTAAATTAACTCCCTTTTTAGAAGAAAGAATTCCACCTGCAATAACCTTAGTTTTCACCTCAGTTTTATGGTCTGTACTAAGCACTTCTAATATTAGTTTACCATCGTCCAATAAAACCTTTTGTTTTACTTTAACATCTTTAGGAAACTGTTTGTAGGTAATAGATACTTTTTCAGCCGTACCAATGCACTTCTTAGTAGTAATGGTTAATGTTTTGCCTTTAATCAATTTAACACCATTGTTTTCTACCTCGCCAATCCTAAGTTTAGGACCTTGTAAATCTGCCAAAAGCGCTGTATGCACGTGCAGCTCTTTATTGATAGATTTTACATGCTTAATAACGGATAAGTGATCTTTATGAGAACCATGTGAAAAGTTGATTCTAACTACATTAACTCCTGCTTTGATTAAGTCTGTTAATGCTTTTCTTGAACACGACGCTGGCCCGATGGTAGCGATAATTTTTGTTCTATTTGGTGATTTCATGTCTGTTATATCAATAAATTATTTTTCGACTTCAAAGTAGTAGGATCTACTACATATGCAGTGAGGATAATGTCTATTTTTTTTAGTTTCTTTATTACTTCTTCGCTTTCGTCAAAAAACCCTTTTACTATCATAAAGTAGTCGGCCTGTTTTTGTTCTGGAATCAAATATCCCAGGCCAGACCTGTTTTCTATGATGTCAATTGTAAAGTGATCATCTACGTCATCGTAAATGTAAAGTGAATAGCTGATATCTTCGTTTCTATCCTTTAGAAAAATATCCTGTTCTCGCCTTAGATTAAATCTAAATTCTTTATTAATAGACCAACAGAGTTTGTAGTCTTTTGCATGGCAGCTTATTGCAATTAGCTCAAAATCAAAATCATCTTCCGTTTCGAGTACTAATTTTTTCATCTGGCCTAGCCCTACCATGTTAAATCAGAGAGCGGTTATAAAATAACCGCTCTTGATTAATTAAATTTTTTGAAAACTATAGAAGCATTATGACCACCAAAACCGAAGGTGTTGCTTATGCAATAATTAACTTCTCTTTTTTGTGACTTATTAGCAGTTAAGTTTAATTTGCTATCAATTTCTGGATCTAGATTATCCAAGTTGATAGTAGGAAGAATAATTCCTTTTTCAATTGCCATTAAAGAACCAATTGCCTCAATTGCACCAGCACCACCTAATAAATGACCTGTCATTGATTTGGATGAGCTAATGTTGATATCATATACATGATCTCCAAATACATGTTTCACAGCTTTTATTTCAGCTATATCCCCTAAAGGAGTAGATGTACCATGCGTATTGATGTAATCAATATCCTCGATACCAATGTTAGCATCATCTAATGCTGTTAAAATTACATTTCTTGCACCTAATCCTTCTGGATGAGGAGCCGTAATGTGATATGCATCGGCAGTTAACCCACCGCCTACAACTTCAGCATAAATTTTTGCCCCCCTAGCTTGAGCATGCTCTAAATCTTCAAGAATTAAAGAGCCTGCACCTTCACCAAGAACAAATCCGTCTCTATCAACATCATATGGTCGTGATGCCGCTTGTGGATTATCGTTTCTGGTAGATAAAGCTCTTGAAGCATTAAATCCAGCAACGCCTGGTTCTGTAATAGGAGATTCCGATCCGCCTGTAATAATTGCATCTGCTTTACCCAATCTAATGTAATTGAACGAATCAATTATAGCATGAGTTGAAGATGCGCAAGCTGAAACCGTAGCAAAATTAACTCCTCTAAAACCGTATTTGATCGAAATATGACCTGCGGCAATATCTGGAATCATTTTAGGAACGAAGAATGGGTTAAATCTCGGTGTACCATCTCCTTTGGCAAATGCTACGCATTCATCAAAGAAAGATTTCATTCCACCAATACCCGAACCCCAGATAACACCCATTCGGTCTAAATTGACCTTGGTGACATCTAGTCCACTATCTTGCATACTCTCTTCTGCAGCTACCAAAGCGTAGTTCGAGAACATATCCATCTTTCTTGCCTCTTTTCTTTCGAGGTGATCATGAATATCAAAGTTCTTTAATTCGCAAGCAAATTGCGTCTTGTACTTCGAAGAATCAAACTTCGTTATGGGTCCTGCGCCACTTACACCGTTCTCTAAACCTTTCCAGAATTCAGGAACAGTATTCCCAATGGGAGTAAGCGCACCTAAACCGGTAACTACTACCCTTTTTAGTTGCATTTAGTAAATTGAGTGGGATTTATTTTGCGTTCTTTTCAATATAGTCTACTGCCTCGCCAACAGTGCTGATTTTTTCAGCCTCATCGTCTGGTATAGCTATATTAAATTCTTTTTCAAATTCCATGATAAGCTCTACTGTATCTAAGGAATCGGCACCTAAATCGTTAGTAAAGTTAGCATTCTGAGTTACCTCACTTTCACTTACTCCTAACTTATCTACTATTATAGATATTACTTTTGAAGCCTGATCTGACATAATATTATTTTTGTGTGTTTAAGGCTGCAAAGAAAGAAAAGATTAGTTTAAAAACAAAATGAATAATATCCTTCTAATCTAGAATGTGGATAACTAAACTTATCCTAGCCCCTTAAGTTTGTTTTAAACGGAATATCTTTGTTCTTAATTATGATAAAAATAGCCATTCTTGCTTCAGGTTCTGGTTCCAATGCCCTAGCCTTAATAGAGTATTTTCGGGAGAGAAAAGATGTTGAAATTAACTTTGTTATATCTAACAAACGTAAGTCGGGAGTGATTACTCATGCGGCTGTAAATGACATTGACCATTATATTATTGATAAAGAAATTTTTTACGAATCTTCTCTTATCGACATAAAAATGAAGTCAAGAAAAATCGATTTAATCGTTTTAGCTGGCTTTTTATGGAAGATACCTGATAACTTATTGAAAACTTTTGCTGGAAGAATTATTAACATTCATCCAAGCTTATTGCCTAAACATGGCGGACTAGGTATGTATGGCTTACATGTACATCGCTCTGTACTAGATTCCAAGGACGAACATTCGGGTATTTCTATTCATTTGGTAAACGAAAACTATGATGAAGGTGAAATTATTTTTCAAAAAAAATGCGATGTACTTATAACAGACACTCCAGAGTCGTTGGCAGATAGGGTGTTGGTACTAGAACATGAAAATCTTCCGAAACAAATCGACAAATTCATTAAACAGGAAATTGTAAAGCAAAAAACTGTTTAAATGGCCAAAATTTCCATTTATACAGATGGATCGTCGAAAGGAAACCCTGGAAACGGCGGATTTGGCGTTATACTACTTTCTGGTGGTCATAGAAAAGACATTGCGCAAGGCTTTAGACTTACCACTAACAACAGAATGGAGTTAATGAGCGTTATTGTTGGCTTGGAAGTAATAAAAAGCCCAAATCAAGAGGTAACAATTTATTCAGATTCTAAATATGTTGTGGATTCTGTTAATAAAGGCTGGGTTTTCGGATGGCAAAAGAAAAATTTCAAAGGCAAAAAGAATGTTGACTTATGGCAGCGTTTTTTATTGATTTATCCGAAGCATCAGGTAAAGTTTGTTTGGGTAAAGGGCCATGCGAATAATAAATACAATGAGGCTTGCGACCGGCTTGCGTTTAATGTTGCTGATGAATCCAATCTCGCTATAGACTCAGCTTACGAAGCTTTGCAGAAAGGCTAATCGAAGACTTCTTCGTCTACTTCAACAGAGATATAAGTTTCTAATCGATCTTTTACTTTATCTTCCTTTTCCTCTTTCAAAATTTCCTTTACTTTCTCCTTTATTTTTTTCCCATTATACACACACGTCACTCTCTCTTCGGAGGTTCCACTAAAAGTTTTTATTTTATCGTCGTAATACCATTGCAATTCTTTTAGCGCCACAAGGCCTGTTAACCTGTCGTACCAATCACTCTCATTCTGAGCAAAATTTCCAAGCAGAGGTAAACTTAATTCTATAAGCGAATCGTTTTTTTGCTCTAATAAGTAAGCGCAATAATTATCTATGAACTGCCACTTGTAATAATGATCTATGTTAGTTAGGCTTGAAGGAAAGAAAGAATGATCTTCCGCTGTTCCGTTATCACTATAAAAATCGGAAAGCACCAATAAAATATCACTGCTTGCTTCCTTTTCAAATTTTATCGCATAGGCTCTTCCTTTGTCTTCATTGAGCAACAACAAATTCAATAAGCCAGTAGTAAGCACATAATAGGAACTATCATTGATGGCATCCTCTTGAACCTGAACAATAGTTGGATCATCTTTATAAAAATTAAATAAATGATCTAGCGCATCGCCCCTAACCTGAGATTTCGTATCGTTTTTAGCCAAGTTGGTCATTATGCCTTTTAAATCTTTCGACGCATCCAGCACAGTGTCATTAAGGTATTCAATACCCAACAATCTAATATTCCAAAACGGATGGCTTAATGCTTTAAGAAAAACAATATTAGCTTCTTCATCATACGTATAATCTTTATTTAGAGCATCCAGCGCCTCCTTTTTATCCATATATCGAGGAGCATGGTTAAATTGAAAGATTAATTCATTTTTGGTTTTAATATCTATTTTTTCGCACAAAAGCATTTTGTCCGCATCCACATTAACCAAATCAGGTTTTGTTGGGATATCAAAGGAAAAAGTTTGACGCACACTGTCTAACACCACTTGAAACGAATCCACTTTACCATTGTAATAAACATCAATCTGAATAGGTAATTTGTACAAAGGTGTTTCGAGTAAATCTTGCTTTTGATCGATAGTTACGATTTGTTTTTTCTTTACTTCATCATAACTATAAAGGATTTTTAACTCTGGATGCCCTTGGCTAAAAAACCATTGATTGAAAAACCAATTGAGATCTTCTCCACTTATTTTTTCAAATGCCTTTCTGAGCTGGTGTGCCTCAACAGATTGAAATTCGTTCTGCTTTAAATAATAACTAAGCCCTCCATAAAATGCTTTATCTCCCAAATAATTTCGGAGCATGTGCAATATACAGCCTCCTTTAGAATAAGAATGACTGTCGAACATATCACCTCTATCCGGCATGCCAAACCAAATTAAATCATGTTGTTCGCTGGCCGACTGATATAAATAGGAATTCAAATCTGTATTCAAGTGATACGCGCCTCTATCCGATCCATATGCATGCTCGTACCACATAACCTCACCGTAGGTAGCAAACGATTCGTTTAAGGGTAGGTTAGGCCACGATTCAGCCGTTAGGAGATCTCCAAACCAATGGTGAAAAAGTTCGTGTGCAATAGTTGCTTCCGAATCATCATCTAAAAGTTCTCTTCTTGTAAGTTGAAAATCGGCGTGATTGGTAACGGCAGTAGTATTTTCCATCGCATAAGCAACATCAAAATCTCTTACTAAAATTTGGCTATATTTTTCCCATGGATAAGGGTAATTTAAAACGTTTGAATAAAATTCAATCATTTTAGGAGTTTTCCCAAAAATATCGCGGGCGTACTGTTCGTATCGAGGCTCAACATAATAGCTCACTTCCATCCCCTTCCAATCGTCTTTTACCACCTTATAATCGCCCACTACAATTACTGCTAAATATGCGGAATGTGGTAAGGATTGCTTCCAGTAATCGGTTCTGGTTCCATCTTCATTCTCTGCCGAAAACACCAACAATCCATTAGAAAGTGTTTTGAATTTTTTATCTACTGTTAGATAAATTTCTTGAGTAAACTTCTCGTTCGGAATATCGCTGGCAGGAAACCAAGAAGAATTTAATTGCGTTTCGCCCTGTGTCCAAATTTGATAGGATAAATCATTTTCCCCGTCAATTACATCTACAAAAAACAAACCCTTTTCCGTTTCAGGATCTTTTGTATCGTGCGGATGTGCAGTATAATCAATGAAAACAGTATAAGTCTCATCTTTCGTATAAGTTCTATCGAGATTGATGGTGAGTTTAAGCGTGTCGTATTTAAACGACAAATCTGTCATATCATCTCCATCTACCAAAGCCACCCGATTGATATCGAAATATTTTGCATCGAGAATAAGCTCTTTAACATTATGAAAATATGGCTTAACAGTTAATTCAGCCGTTCCATAAACCTCTTTCTTTTCGTTGCTAAAAGATAGTTTGAGTTTGGTATGGGTAATGTCGTTTACCAACGTAGCCGACGGTGCGTACGGCCTTATCGTTGTTAGGTTGGAATCGGAAATACGCGCAGCAATATTTATTGGTGGCAGATTTACCACCAGCCTCCTACAGCCTGCTATTAAGAGAATTAGCAGGATAAATAATATGTGCGACTTGACCATTTACGCTTTTCAAAATGAAGAGCAAAGATGATTAAAATAGCGCATTTCTCAAACTTTTTGGTTCGACGAAAAACGAAAACAAGAAGATTAGATTAACTATAAATCGACCTCTATAAGGTTTGTAAACTGCTGAACCCTACTTGCAACATCGTTGTCGCTCAAATCGGCTATTCTTTCTATACCGAATTTTTCAACACAAAATGAAGCCAAGGCAGAACCATAGATCACAGCCTTTTTCATGTTGTCGAAATTGATTTCCGACTGTGCACTTAAATAACCAACAAACCCACCAGCAAATGTATCTCCCGCTCCAGTTGGATCGAAAACTTCTTCTAGAGGTAATCCGGGAGCAGAAAAGATTTTATCCTCGTGGAAAAGCAAAGCGCCATGCTCACCTTTTTTGATGATTACATATTTTGGGCCCATAGTCATTATTTTTTTAGCTGCCGATACCAATGAATATTCTCCTGATAACTGACGAGCTTCTTCGTCGTTGATAGACAGTACGTCTACCATCGCTATTGTAGTTTTTAAATCGTCCATCATAATGTCCATCCAAAAATTCATGGTGTCCATTACAATTAATTTAGGGCGATCATTCAATCTGTCGATTACAGATTTTTGAACTCCCGGAGATAAATTTCCCAACATCAATACATCACAGCCTTGATAATTATCTGGCACTTGTGGGTCGAACGTTTCTAAAACATTAAGTTCTGTAGTAATTGTGTCTCTTTGGTTCATATTGTCGTGGTATTTACCCGACCAAAAGAATGTTTTTTCATCCTGTCTAATCTCAATACCATCCGTGTTGATTCCTTTAGTGTTAAGCATTTCTAACGTTTCGTTAGGGAAATCGCCACCTACTACAGAAACCAAATTAACATTTTTTGTAAAATAAGAAGCCGACAAACCAATGTATGTTCCTGCACCTCCAATAATCTTGTCTGTCTTGCCAAACGGGGTTTCTATCGCATCAAAAGCAACCGAACCAACCACCAATAAACTCATAAAATTGTGTTTTAGATTTGCGCAAACGTACAAAAAATTAAAAGTGTATTGGAATATCGAATCAATTACTGTAATATTGCACTCCTTTTTCAGCAAAGAGAAAGAGGAAAAAGCGGGGTTTATCACCCTTTGCGAAGTAATCGCATAACAGGATAAAAGACTTACTCTCCCTTAGCTCAGCTGGTTAGAGCACCTGACTGTTAATCAGGGTGTCCTAGGTTCGAGTCCTAGAGGGAGAGCGAACGGAAAGCCTTGATATCAATGGATATCAAGGCTTTTTTGTTTTACGGGCAATTTGTAAAATTACAATTGGCAAGCTTTTTTTATTGTTGATAAGTCATAGAAGAATTTTATGCTCTTCACTGTCTCTGACTTTCCATTTTATTTTAAGATTTATTTCAAAACAGCCATACAACTATTCATGTACAGCTTCATGTAGAATTAACTTTAAAGAGAACTTTATGTCAACCCACTTATTTTTCTGAACTGTTTACCCAGATTACGCCAAATGTCTTTGAACTTAGATAAATCCTTTATTTGATGCTCTAGACGTTTATTCCATAACTTTTGAAATAATATTTCTTTACTAGATACCTTGTCAACAAAATTATTGGGATTTAACCCCTTATGATTGGCCTTTCGTTCGAATTCATAATATACATCTTGAATCGCAATTTGTTCGATGTTAGTGAGATAATCAAAGTCATATAAGTCCCTAGGTTCTGTTCTTCCCATCAGGGCAGCCATCTTTTCAATTACCACTTCTTCTAATCCGTAACTCCTTATGATAAATTCATCTTCTATGTCAGAATATATTTGAAGTATTTTACCATTTATTGGTTCATATTCAAGTTGCTCCCCCCTAGTAATATCCAGCTTTACATGATCTCCATTTCCTCCTAAAGGACCCACATAATTAACATAAAATTTAATGCTTCCACTTGCTGAATGGATTCCTTTTGATTCTTCAGTAATGTTAAATTTCATCCTTGTTTCTCTTGAAATCAATCCGAAAATGTTGTCAAATTCAGCATATATGATTTCATCAAGAATGGAATCATCCTGAAGTGTAAAATCCATATCCTCAGAATACCTGTAATCTTCAATGTGTATTTTCTTAATACAAGTTCCTCCCTTAAAGATTAGATTTTGTTTCAGCAGATCATTTTGAGCTATTCCCCACAATAACCAAGAAACGACATAATCTTTTTCTATTTGCTGAGGTCTTACTCCGACAATATTTGAAATTTTGCTTAACTCTTTTGGTTGTATCATGTATAAATGGCTTCTCTAATGTCGTTAGGATCAATATTTATTCTCAGTCCAAATTTGTGATTGGCCTTACCTTCGTCTGGCGCAGTAGTGTCAAACACAGATATTGAAGTTCCTATTTTAAGTAGCATTCCTTCATGGTAGGCCGTCCACATATCTAGTAAATCACACAAAAACAAATACCGCTTTATCGCAACATTGCTTTCTAACTGTACTAGATATTTAAACAACTTGTCTCTACTTATTTTTTCCTTCGTTTCGTAAATAGCTTTTCCTATTTCAACCATTCCGCCACCATAATGAGGCTTGCTCAATACATCAGCCAGTGTTTTTTCAAGATCGCTACACTTTACTTTGTTGTAATCATCTATCCAAACGTTTTCAAAACCAAAGAATCGTTTTTCAATATGATGCACAAACTGAAATTCGGTATTCTTAATGAAAAATTTATTTGGCTTAACCTGAACATTGGTAACTATAATTTCTTTCAGACTAGGCTGTGTGATAAGTCCATGTATTTGCATGGCTGAATAGTACCCTATGTAGTATTTTTTATTGCTCATCAAATATTTGGCTACCAGATGCCAATCAGGAATGAAATGATTAACATCTTCGTTTAAGGGAACAATATGGTACAACCCTTTTTTTAGCCTAATCAATATCCCTTCTGTTACCATCTTTCCAAGAACCTTTGTTAGGTACTTTCTAGTTTTAGATGGATATTCTAATGCCACGTCCTCTAATGAAAAACATAAGATTTCATTAAGAGAAAATCTCTTTAAGATGTCTTGATTTAATTTCTTTTGCATATTATAAACAATAAATATCTAGTAAACACCTAATAAAGGGTTCTACGAAGATATTATTTATTCATTAATAATACGTAAATATCAAAACTTCAGCATAATTCAAATTAATGAACTGCTCTTATTCATCTCGGTTGTTATGGAATCCATTGGAAAAAACGGTGAAAGTGACCACCTAGTTTCGGTTGAAAGTGACACCCATTTTCGGTTGAAAGTGACCACCTATTTCGGTGCAAACTGACCACCCCAAGAGAAGGTAATAATTATTAGCTATTGACTTCATTTGATTAACCACAATAAATGTTAATCAAATGGGAAATAAATCAATAGCGATGAATAAATTAAGAACCGTGTTAAGACTGTTTTCAGAAGGAAGCAGTAAGTTGTTTATTAGTAAGTATTGTGGAATATCACGCAATACGGTAAGAAGTATTTACAATTATATCTCACCTCTAAGCTCACCTATGATCAGGTTCAGGATATGAGTAACAGCCATCTTCATGCCCTTTTTCAGAGTGAAGACCCAGATACCGTTAATCAACGATTAGAGATTCTTTAGAAGTGTTTTGTTAAGATGCAGAAGGATCTTACCAAGCCAGGTGTAACTCTTTATAAACTTTGGGAAGAGTATATATTGGAACACCCCGATGGTTATCAGCATACACAATTTAGGGTTTATTATAAAAAATGGC
>JABSPQ010000416.1 GCA_013214205.1 Flavobacteriales bacterium | reverse complement strand
TAGTATTCTTAGCTTCTTTTTTAGATTATTCTCTTTTCGTTGAGCTGATTTTAACTCTAAAAAACTCTCTTTTATTATAATTTCAAACACCTTTCCCATACCATAAATTTACACAAAATATAATGCCTTATGAAATTAAACTGGTATTGCAAGATCCGCCAAGGGGCGGGCAACAGCGCAAAAACCTAAGCCTTGTTTTATAACTGAATTCTTCACAGGCCAAACAAGAATAAATTCAATATTGTGGGGATTAAAGTTGAACATAGTGGCGGCTCCCCTTCAAGGATTATTGCGAATGAGCAATACACTGTCTTGCGGCACGCAAGACTGAGGGGTCAAGAAGTGGTAATTAAAATATTACTTTCTTCAGACCCCTCAGTCCTTATCATTGTGTTGTAATTATACTTTACGTTTGGACAGCTCCCCTTGAAGGGGAGCCACCGCTTTCGTATTTATTTCAACTTTTAGTTGAGAAGTGTCATTGAATTTCTCGGGTGGTCCTTTGATACTTATCGCAAATAAACCTTCTTAGCTGTAGTGCGTCCCTCATGGCTTACCCTAACTAGGTAGATGCCTTTGTTTAGTTGAATAGTGGTGCTGCCTTTTAGTTTGGATTGGTGAACTCGTTGACCTGATAAATTATAGATGGTGGTTAAGCCTTTGCCTTTAATTGTGATGGTAGAATTATAGGATCTTATGGAAGCGTTGGAAGCCTGCTTTATGTTACTGCTTACTGTTAGGTCTGCGCAGTTGCCATTAAGATTGAGCCAGCTTTCTTTGAATTCTGAATACTTTATTAGGGACATCGAAAGTTCGTATGGCATAAATTCGGCTGCATTAATTTTACCGTAAACAGAACCGTTTGTTACGGAAAGGCGGTGCGTATGACATCCAAAAAAGAAGTATTCCATTCTGTAATCTCCTACCACATCCCAAGCGTTGTGCAGGTTGGTTCCGTCTATTAAGCCAAGTGAAACAACGGCTGTGTCTCCAATACTGCCAATGGTGCTGGCTTGTTTTATTTCCGAGGCCATGCAAGATCCTTCTTGATCCCAAACTATTATGGTATCTCGGGTTTCGGTTCCGGATAGTACATCTATGATTACGGCTTTTATGGAGTTTGGGTCGTGTGATATAACGTAGGCTGAGAATACATTGTAGTCTGGGTGGTTTGCCATGGAATGGCAAAATGAATAGACATCGCATGAACATGCTATGCTAGCTAATGGTGTAAGTAGTATGAAAAGGAGAGTGGTTATTAATCTTTTCATCTTCTTTGGTTTAATGATAAGTATATTGGTATTCAGATTGTTTGGGGTAAATATAAGTATTTATTGTTATCGTTAGGATTGGGATATTGTGGGCTTTGGGAAATGGAGCGGGTATAACAGCTTGGTTGTAAACTATGCTTAGGAAGGGGTGGTTTTAGTGTTGTTGGGGTTCCGCTTGCATATAGTAACTGTGCGACATCTATGCGACATGTGTGCGATATCTGTACGAGATGGTGGAAGAAGAGTAGGAGGTTTTTGGGGTGAGGAAGAGAGAGGAGAGCAGATTGCTTCTCTTGATTTAAAATTCTTCTTGATGCCAAACTGTTGTGGGATCTCTATTTCTGTTCTGGGTGAAATATCTCTGATTACGGCTTTTATGGGGTTTTTATCGTGTGATATAACTTAGGTTGAGAATACATTGTAGTCTGGGTGGTTTGGCATGGAATGGCAAAATGAATTGACATCGTATGAACATGCTATGTTCGCTAATGGAGTAATTAGTATGAAAAGTAGAGCAGTTATTAATTTTTTTATCTTCTTTGGTTTAATGGTAAATGCGTTGATATTCAGGCTGTTTGGGTAGGAATGTGTATTGTTGTTATCGTTAGGATTGGGGTTTTGGTTAATTAGGGAGTGATTTTTTCTTAAAACCGTATTGAGAGTGCATTGATTTATTCCTTAATTAACTTGATAGAAAAAATTTGTGTGCTGGTTTCAACTCTAATAAGGTTGATTCCTTTGGCTAAGACTTTACCGTTAAGGTTGATTTTACTCGTATTTGAATATTCTTTTTGGAAGACCAATTTACCTGTAATGTCGTAGATAGAAACATTAATGGCTTCCTCAAGTTGCGCTAGTTCTATGGTGAAGTTATCGGTTACTGGGTTTGGATAAACTTTTAAACCAACTACCGCAATCTCTTCTACGGAGGTAGTTTCTATGTTGCTTAATGCTACACTATGGGTTGAACCTTTCATAGCTCCAGTTGGTAAGTAGAAATTGTTGGAGTAGTCTTTGCCATCTTTGTTGACATGTACAAATAATTGACTTTGGCCTTGAGTTGGATCACTCAAGGAAAGTAACGAGTCGTTTTCTAGCATTACCAAACAAGCTTTATCAACTGTAATGCTTACACCGTTGTGGGTAAATGAGCCCGCTTGATAGAAGATGGCTTGATACATATTCAAAGTTTTGTGATAAACCACTTGAATAGAATCTGAGTTGATTACAATATCAAAATTGTTTAACGAATAGTTTTGGGCTTGAGTTAACGAAGTATCGTTCGGCACAACAACATAAGCATAAGTTTGTTTTTTAGGCGCGTCGCCATGCGGTTGCCATAGCGTAAATACATCTCCTGTAATTGTATCAGTTGATCCGGCGTTATTAATGTCAATCCATCTTCCAGATTGTTCTTTTAATGTAAATCTAATGGTGTCGTTGTTTGGGAAGTGGTAAGTAACCTTGTCGTGTCTGACCCAATGGAAGTTGGTAGACTCAATAACTGTATCTGCTAAACCTACAGCAAATTCGTTAATTCCATCTAAGGAATAATAAACGCTGTCGGCACCATTGCATTGGTTAATGGTTGTTCTAACATCGCTTGCTACACCTGCAACAAATGAACCTAGACAAATAACTTCTTCATCGAACATAAACCAACCTTTGTTTGCTCTTACGTTTTTTACATTATCGTAAACAGTTAAACCATAATTGTTGGCTGATAGGCCACCAACGAAAGTTGATTTTCCAACAACAACTCCTCCTTGTGGGAGAGTAGGAAGGTTTTCGTTCTCTAAATATGGCATGGTGGTGCCTGGTATCATGCCCCAATTTCAAATAACTGGTACGTTGTAGTATTCATCTCCGTCTACTAGAATGTTGGTAGCACCGTTTGATAAGAAGTTTCCTCTTAGGTTTCCTCCGTCGCCTGCCATCTCAGTAGAACTGGTTCTGGTAGATACGTTTCTAATAGAAAAGTTAAAATCTGGTCTTATGTGCTGTGTGTAATCCGATTCCCAATAATGTCTATTGAAACCAGTGACGAGATAAGAAGGAGGTTTGTTTCCTTTAATCCGCTTAACAATTCCAAGGTAGTAATCTGCGTTTGCTGTATCAATGCTCTCTGCAAGTTTCTTTATTGAGTATGTCCATGATGACTTTATTCCGTTTTCTCCTGAAATACCTCTGCCTAAGCCACTGTAATCCCAGTAGTGTCCCCGCATTCCGTTTATAATATAATATCTAATCATGTTTACGAATGTTTCAAAATTCTCATCGTTTAGGTCGAAGGCAGCAGGCGATCCTGCTAAATAATGAGAAAGTTTAGTAGTAGCATTTGCAAACACACTTGCATAGCTTGCAATGTGCATTTGACTACCGTGTTCGTGGAAGGAATAGTCAGCTTTTATATGGTTTGTTAAACGGGGAGTTAAGTAGTCTTTAATACGGATAAGTTTGGTATCGTTTTCTTCTAAAATCGAACGATAGATATAATGCATTGCAACGTCCAACATATTCGCTCCGTCTCCCCAACCATACCAGTCCATTTTGGTTACTGCGGTATCAAGCACCGTAGTAAAAATCGAATCTTCTGAAATTGCAAGGGTACCTTGATTAAGGTATCCAGAGAATTCACGCATCATAATTAAGATCTCTCCAGTCCTTTTGGGCCAGGCAATTCTAACAGCAAACCATTGAGCATTTTCGAGATTACCAGTTTCTGATCCTGCCCAGTAATGCAATCCATATTTAATTGCATCTAAATAGGGCTTGATGAAAAAGTCAGGCTTGTTTGTACAACGAAATGGGTTGAAATTTGTTTAAGGTGTGTTTGAATTCAAGATTTAGAATATGCCACAATTTTATTATTTCAGAAAAAGCACCAGAAGGGGTAAGCTTTT
>JABSPQ010000415.1 GCA_013214205.1 Flavobacteriales bacterium | reverse complement strand
TTTGTAGAATAAAAAAACATTAATTTTTAGAATTAGAAAAAGAGCACTTGCAATTGAATTCTTGACGCTTATTTGCAGAAACAAAAAAGCCTATAACAAAAAATAAACGCCATTAAAACAAGCGTTTATTCAAAACGTTATGCCCAATACCCAAAGCTCATGGGCCTAAGATATCTCATCTCTACATTAACTGCTCTTAGGTCTTCTCAAACCAAGAGTATTTCAATGGAATGCAATAAACATACACTCGTAAAGCGAAACGCTTAATGTAAACTCTTTATAAGAGAAAAGTGAGGTGGGGACACGCAGCAACCACGCGATTCTACTTCCAACCATTCTCTAGTAAGCAAATAAAATCAGCACATTCTGAACGGGCTGATTTTAATTTCGATCCTTTTATGCTAGTTTGAAATCTAGCATGTGCCAATTAAACTACAAATCCCTTTACATATACAATCAACGCTGTTAGAGCAGTCTTTCCAAACCTTTTCCAATGCACCACCAGCAACATCAACCATTTTAGCTACCCCATTGATACAGAGAGCACCTCCGCCAGCAGCAATACATGCTGTAATTGCTACACCAGCTGTAGCAAGAATACCTGCAATACAAATCCCACAGACCGGATTACAATCACACTCTGCTACTTCCCCTCGGCTTGCAGCCTCCAGTGCAACTTTTAGATTTGGAACAGCTTTATATATATACTGGTTAAAAATTTCAACCCCATCAATCTCGGCCTCTGAACGGATTTCCACTCCTCTTTCTAATAAATATTGACCCGGATTTGCAAGCATCGCTGCCGCCCTAGTAGGGTCGGTTAATGTCTCTTTGTAAACTTGACCGATTTGCTTTTTAGTTTGTTCTAATGGACTCATCTTTCTTAATAGTTTTAGTTTCTTACTCTTTTTGGT
This sequence comes from Flavobacteriales bacterium, assembly GCA_013214205.1. GTDB lineage: Bacteria > Bacteroidota > Bacteroidia > DT-38 > DT-38 > DT-38. The sequence goes on along the minus strand of JABSPQ010000415.1, from coordinate 1,196 downwards.
ATAGGCTTTTCAGATTCCACCTTTGTAATAAAAACTGATAGTAGCTACTCAATCGAATATTTTGTTTTGATTACATTACAAATATCTCATCAAACGTTAACTTTTACTAGAGTATAAATACCTGTTTTTTGCAATTGAGTACTTATACTTAACCTGCTACATTATATCATTAGAAAATCCAAATTTGAAGAGATTAATAAATTGAATTCTGAAAAATGTCATAACTGCTTGATATTTTTACACTAAAGCATGAATTTGAAATATAAAAGAAAAAAGGGCATAACACGGTATATAAAAAATAGCAGGAAATTGCAAAATCAAAAGTTTATGCTTTTCTACTATCTTTGTTTCTAAAGGGAAAGTAATTATATTTTTAATCTGCTACTTTTCATATACCAACACGTTATAACCAACTACAATTACTCCCGTAAATTACCAGCGGTTTTTGGGCACTTCCTTGAAAACGGGTAAGCCATTAAATTTGTTGTTAATACAATAATGGATAAGTATTTAATTGTACAATTCGCCTACTCACTTTTTTTAATGTTTCGTTGATTTTGTTTTCCTTTAAAACAATCAAACTGACAATCTATTTATTACCCTGTACCAAATTCCAATCTACCCATGCATCCATTTGGCTAACAGAATTGGGACGAAGCAGGATTTTTCTTTTATCGCTTAGTAAATACATGGTTGGTGTGCCGAAAACATAATAATCTTTTGCAGCTGTACTGCTCCATTTTTGATAATCACAAAAAGAAATAAAAGGAAATCTGGATGTAAAATTCTTAAACATTTCTTTGTTTTCATCAAGCGATACAAAGACTACTTCAACTCCTTGCGCTTTCCATTTTGAATAGTGTTTTACTATTTCAGGTAGTTCTTCTGTACATTTCTGACACCAGCTAGCCCCAAAAACAACAACCGTGTATTTGTTCTTTAAATCAGAGAGCTTGTTTGGAGCATTATTTTGGCCATATCCCGGAGCGAAATTATCGCCACTAAAAATGATATCAGGCGCAATATTTCCTTTCTTCATCGCTCGATAACTTTCCAGCTGTTTGGCTAGGTCACTGTTTATGGTGCAACTGGTTTCATTTAACACTTTTATTGCCAAATATTCTGAAGCTTGAAACAAGCTGTGGCGCTCCAATAAATCGAAGAGGAAATCGGTAACTTCGTTGAGTTTTTTCTCG
>JABSPQ010000414.1 GCA_013214205.1 Flavobacteriales bacterium | reverse complement strand
TGAATTGCCTCTTATTCCATAGACACGTTTTGCTTCATCCTTGCTAAGCTTTCCTGATAATACTTCTGATACTAAGTTATTCTTAAATTTTGCTGAATAGTCTATTGAATCTTTAATCATTTTTATAGGTTTTTGTGTCAACCTATTTTAGTACAAGTCAAGTCAAACAGAAAACAACTTATCCGTCCTCCTAGCAGTAAAACAAAAGAAAGCAGTGCCCACTGCAGTTGTTAAAAACACCCAAGAAGCCAGTTCATGATAGCCCATCTGATCCACAATTAAAGTTGCAATTAACGGCCCAGGAATTGTGGATGCATTCCAAAAAGCATCGCCCATAACAGCCCAACGACCTTCCTTATCCAAAGCCGCTAACGTGCCCATTAAATACGGTAACGAAAAGCTATACGTAGCATTCCTAATTAACATTAAATAGAAATAATGATCTGCATTCGTATTTAAAATCAAATAAACGCTTATCACCGCTTGAATTCCCAAGCTAAATATCAACGGCTTAAAGTTCCCATATCGAGGACCCATCCAAGTGGCCAACACCCCACCCCCCAAACCAATAAACAATGCAGAACCAAGAATTGCTCCCCGGTCTTCGGCAGATAAACCTATGTTGTATCCAATTTTATCCTCATAAGTAAACAAAGCATTTTGCCCCAATTCACTAATAAATAACCCCAACATGGCAATAATGGCAATGATTCTGAAAGGTGCCTCAATCATTTTATCAAACAAACCACCGGTGGCTTTAGCGCTTTCTGCTGGAGGTAGTAATTGAAAATACGCAGGAATCACCAACACACAATATGCCGCCACAGCGAGATATACACCCGTTACACCATTCCATTCCAACGCATATGGAATTAAACCATGCGCCATCGAAAAGATGCCTAAATAACAAATGCTAGTTAATCCAAAAGCCCTTACTGGGTCGCCAGAGGCAGAACCTGTTGCCGTGCCAGAACCAGAAACCAATCCTCCGCCAAGTGATACAATTATTCTAAAAAACATCAAAGAATCAATGTTGTCTGCATACGCCGATGCAACATTACCAGCCACCAATAAAACCGATGCAAACAAAGCCAATTTAATTCTCGAGAATCTACTGATAAGCAAACTGCCAATTAAAAGAGAAATGAAATAGGCCATGTTTTCAAACATGTAGAGCCTACCTATTTCAGGATCGGTAACGCTAAACTTCTCCATTAACGGAATCAGTAACTGAGGTTGTACACGAAGTCCGAAAAGCCCAACTGTCCATGCCGCTGTCATCGCAATTGCGATTGAAACGATAGGACGAAATTGAGTCAAGTTCATCATCTCAGTACTATTTATTGATTTTTTTCAACGGATGAAAACTGCTAAACGGTTCATTTATTACCGTATGTACTTTACTATTCTTAATCACACCAGGAAACTTCCAGCTCAACTCTTTTACAAAAGCCAATAACTGTGCAATAGACTTTGCTTGAATGTCAAAATCGATATCGGCATCTCCTATGCCTTGAGCAATGTTAATGATATTGGGATTACTTTGTAAATAAGTAATGATCTTCTTTTCTGTTTTTCTGTCTTTCTTGGCCAAATCCAAGTACACAATATGCATGCTGTAACCCAGTAACTCGAAATTGATTTTAACATTAAAACCCGAGATGATATTTTGACCAAGTAAATTGTCTAATCGTTGCTTGGCTGCATTTGCTGTAATAGAAAGTCTTTTTCCCAAGTTTACAAACGACTCTCTTCCTTTAAAGGCAAGAATATCCAGTAACGCCAAATCCACATCGTCCACATTGGGTGTTTTAGGTTCTTGATCTAAAGATATAAGCACCTTTCGGGATTTACCTGTTTCCGCAAAATCAAATTTTAAATAGCGCAATTCTGTTAGCACATGTATGATTTTATTCTCTAGGTTCTCTCCTAAAATATTGTAAATGTTATCCAATAAATTGCTAAGATGAATAGGATTACGAGCCGTAATGTCAATGACAATGTCATTTTCGGCATGCTCTTGCCAAAGCCACGATACATTTTCTTGCTTAGCCAACTCCTTAACCAATTCCTTTTCTTTTTTCTTGGTAGTGTTGCGAAGCTTAAAAGAAACTCGGTACGATTGAAACCCCAAATTACTCGTATCGATGATTGCATAATAGCCTTCGATTACCCCTTTACTTTCTAAATTTTCGACTGTATACTTAACCGCTTGCAAAGAGGTGCCTATGGATTTAGCAATGTTGGCAAGGGTTTCTCGGCCATTTAAACCTAGTTCCGATAAAACTTCTTTCTCTTTCGCGCTAAGTTCTATTACTGTATTGTGATTGGGCATGGTTAGAAAAATTGATTACGTAAATATATAAAGTAAAATTTAAATACCCATTTTCTTTATTAAAAAGGATAAATATCCTATTTTTGAAAGTATAATAAAACATTAATTTAATTATTACATATATAATTCGATCATGGCGTCAGAAAAAACAATCGAAAAAGAAATCCCAGAAAAAGTATTTATATCGAGAGATAAATTCGACTACGATATTAGATACTTGGACACCAAATTACACAGGGACGATCCAGCCTTACCAATGTGGACATATGCAAACGAGGAATTATTGGAGCTCGAATACATAGAATGCTTCTTAAAAACTTGGCAATTTGCGGGTCATATTTCAGATCTTCAAAAGCCTGGCGATTACATCGTTTTTGATATGTGGAGAGATAGCGCCATTGTAATGGTTGGCGACGACGGAAAGATAAGAGCATTTCAAAACGTGTGTACACATCGTGCTTCTAGATTATTGGATGGAGTTGGTTGTAAAAAATTAATTCAATGCCATTACCACGCATGGACTTTTAACATGGATGGAACTCTAAAAGGAATCACTCAGCCTAAGGAATATCCACCTTGCGAAAAATCAGAAATGGGATTAAACCCTGTTGAATTTGAAATTTACAAAGGTTTAGTTTTCGTTAAAATGGTTAAAAGCGATTGCCTCACTCCTGCCCAACAGTTTGCGCCGATTGATGATATGTTGGAAGCATACAACATTGAAGATGCCGAAAGAGTAGAAGGTTTTGGTGGACAAGACTGGAAATGTAATTGGAAATTAGCTTCCGATAATTATGCCGAAAGTTACCATGTACCTACTGGTCATCCAGGATTAAATAGAATGACCGAAATGGGCAGAGAAGGTGGTGAACTAGAAACCGGTGTAGGTTTCAGCATTTTTAGAATGAGGATTAGAGCCTCAAAAAATTTGGATGAAGCACGTTATCAAGCTATCATTCATGCTGCTGACGACCGAGTAGAACATCCAGTAAAACGTACTTGGCTAAACATGAGCATGCACTTTAATATGGGTATTGAACTTTGTGGCGAGGTAGTATCCGTGTTTCAAGTATTGCCTACAGGTGTCGATTCCACAGAGGTTAGATACAGCATGTTTGGAAGAAAAAACAGAAGTAAATACGAACAGGAATTAATTGAGTTGAACTACAAAATCATTAATCAGGTTAATTCAGAAGATAAATTTTTAACGGAAAGAATTCAACGTGGCGCCAAAACTCAAGGATATAAGCCCGGAGCGCTTCATTATCAGGAAGACACTATAGCATTAAATCACAATAATCTAAGGGCTCTTTTCCCTGTGGCAAGTTTAGCCGAAGCACCTAAATGGGGAACATTGGCTGAACAAAATGAAAACATGTTAAAACATCAATAAGATGAAATTGGAAGAGTTAAAGGAAAAATATATTTCGAGAGATCAGTTCGATAAGCACATTACGTACATGGATGATGAAAAATTCAAACATGAACCTTCCCTCGCCATGTGGACCTATGCGAACAAGGAACTGGTGGACTTAGAATACGAAGAATATTTTTTAAAAACATGGCAATTTGCTGGTCATGTTTCCAGCTTGCAAAAACCTGGCGACTACATTGTATTCGATATGTGGAAAGACAGTGCCATTGTTATGGTTGGCGACGATGGAAAAACTCGGGCATTCCAAAACGTTTGCAGCCATAGAGCATCTCGTTTGTTGGATGGCAAGGGTTGTAAAAAACTCATTCAATGCCATTACCACGCATGGACGTTTAACATGGATGGTTCGTGCAAAGGAATCACCCAGCCGAAAGAATATCCGCCTTGCGATAAATCAGAAATGGGTTTAAATCCTGTTGAACTTGAAATTTATAAAGGGATGGTTTTCGTTAAAATGGTTCCTAGCGATTGTCCTACCGTTGCATCACAATGGTCGGGAATCGAAGAATTTATTGATGCTTATAATCCACTAGACTTTGAGCAGGTTGAAGGTTCGTTCGGGCAAGATTGGCAATGCAATTGGAAGTTGGCAAAAGACAACTACGACGAAAACTACCACGTGCCAACGGGTCACCCCGGTTTGCAGCGAATGACTCAGGAAGGTGAGGAAGGAGGAGAATTCGAAAACGGGATAGGATTTGGAGTTTTTAGAATGAAAATTAAAGCTTCTAAGAATCCTATTGAGGCAAGGTACCAAGCCATCATTCATACTTCCGATCATAGAGTAGAGCACCCAGTAAAACGATTGTGGTTTCAAGTTACTATGCACTTTAATATAGGTATCGAATTTAACAACGAGGCATTATGGGTTTTTCAAATTTTGCCAACTGGTGTAGATTCCACAGAGGTGAGGTATTCCCTTTTTGGTCGAAAAAACATGAGCGATTACGAGCAGGAGTTAATCGACCTTAACATTAAAATTAATTCTCAAGTAAACGACGAGGATAAATTTTTGGTGGAACGAATTCAGAGAGGAGCCAAAACAACTAACTATAAATCCGCTGCTTTGTCATACATAGAATCAACGGTGGCATTAACTCATATGAGACTTAGAAAGGCAATACCTGTTTGTGCTTTAGAGAATGCGCCAGCGATGGGTAAATTAAGCGAGGTAAATGATAAAATGAAGGAAGCCTAACATATGTAGACCATGGGAAATTGGGTTGTAAAAGGTATGGCTAGCACGGCGAATCGGTTCAACATCGATTCGGATACCTTTACACTTCGCATCAAAATTTTCGTTTATTGCTGCATCGCCATTTCTTTTGTAAAGTTTGTTTATGAAGATATTGAGCCATTTTTAATGCGCGATTCATCTGAGTTCAAATTACAGGATTACACATATGCTTTTTCGAATACCCTAGATGCCGTCGCTTGGATTGGCCTGATCATCTTACTCGATTTCGAAACGTATTTTCTTAGCCTCAATACATCTAAAACGATGGATATCTTCCGAGCAATTGGTCGATATATTTGTTATGCTATAATTGCGCACACCTCGTTTTGGTACGTATCTGATGTACAAGACTATGATAATTCCGAAAACAATCCACTGCTAATTACAACACTTCAAGAAGCTTTTAACAATGGCTATCGCCTCTATCAATGGAACGATACTTACTATCCAATCACCGACAACAACCTTGACTCTTTGGGCTCAGGATCAGAATGGTTTAAATACAACAAAGGCATTGTAACCGACCGCAAGGGAATTGATAGAGCGATTAACTATGCGTGGTCCAGTGCTATAGAAATGAGCCTGTGGTTAATCATAATGATCTTAATAGAATTCAAAATTTGGATTGAAAACCGAAAATTAAATTGGTCTACCCTTTCCAATATAGCGTCTCAAATTAGCAATTTATCATATGTAGCTATGTTAGGCGGAGTGTGTATTTATTGGGTTTATATAGGGCAAGGCTACAATGCATACGACGAATTTATGTGGGTAATTGGGTATTATTTAATCGAGATAAATATTAATGATTGGCGAGAGGAAAATAAAGAAGAACGATTAAAAATGGTTTAGTAAATGAGTAGAATAACTAGAAGAGATTTTTTAAATGGAGCGTTATTAGCGGCTGGTGCAACGTTAATTCCACCCATGGCAATGGGCAACGAATTTTTAAGTTTGATAGACCCTGAGTATTATCCGCCAGCTAAAACAGGCATGCGAGGGAGTCACCAAGGATCGTATACCCATGCGCATGCTAAGGCTTGGGGTGCTAAATCTGATTGGGGAAACGTAACACATGACGACGACGAATACGATTTAATTATTGTAGGTGCCGGTGCAAGTGGTTTGGCGGCAGCACATTTTTATCAGAAGGCACACGGTACTGATAAGAAGATTTTGATCTTAGATAATCACGATGATTTTGGCGGACATGCCCGCCGAAACGAACATCACATTGATGGTAAAATGGTACTTGCAAATGGAGGTTCACAAACGTTGCAGTCGCCATCTGATTATGGAAAATCTACCTTGGAATTAATGGACGACATAGGAGTGAAGTTCGATAAATTCTACCACTATTTCGATCAGAATTTTTATGAAAAGAACAACTTGTACAATGTTACTTATTTCGATAAAGCCAACTATGGCGAGGATAAGGTTGTTAATTATGCAATAGGTGGCTATGGCGATTCTATGACAAGAAAGGATCAGAAGATTATCACAATTGATGAGGCGGTAAAAGAAATGCCGTTGGATGGTCAGGTAAAAGAAGAGTTGACAAGAATTTTAAAAGGGGAGTATAAAAACGATAAGGTGAGCTCTACTAAGGAGCATGTTGAGTACTTATCAAGTACACCATACTTTGAAGTTTTGAAGAACAACTACAACGCTTCTCATCCAGAGATTCAGAAGATGATGCGCTGGATTGGTAGCGATTATATGTCGAGCGGGGCAGACTGCTTCTCCGCCATGGAAGCATTCTACGCATTGATTCCGGGTATGACTGATGAGCAAATGAAAAAAATACTTGGAAAGAAAATTGCAGAAGATTATTTGGGAGGAGACGGTGAGTCATACATCCATCATTTCCCCGATGGAAATTCGTCTATACCCAGAATGTTGGTAAGAAAACTGATTCCAAATGCGGCAGAAGGCAATACGATGGAAGACATTGTTACCTCTAAAATGAAATACGATCAGCTGGATAAAAAGAGCAACAACGTTCGAATTCGTTTAAACAGTACAGTGATAAATGCAACTCATGATGGAGCCGTAAGCACTGCCGAAAAAGTTAAAATACAATATATCAACAATGGTAAGGCTTATGAAGTAAAAGGACGAAATGTAATTATGGCCTGCTACAATATGATGATCCCTCACCTCATTCCAGACTTACCAAAAGAGCAAGCCGCATCCTTAAAAAGCCTAGTAAAATCGCCATTGGTTTACACCACAGTTGGAATGAGAAATTGGAAAGCTTTAAAAGAAAAACAAATTGGAAGCGCCGTTAGCCCAGCAAGGTGGCACACTCAATCGTATTTAGATTTCCCAGTAAGCATGGGCGATTATAAACATGGTTCCACACCAGATCAGCCAGCGATTTTCAACATGGTTTACCTTCCAGGAGGAGATGAATATGGAGGATCAGCAGTTGACCATTTTAAAGCTGGGAGGTATAAGCTATTGGGTACAACTTTCGACCAATTTGAAAGTGAAATAAAAGAACATTTAGGTGGCATGCTTGGCGATGCAGGGTTTGATCCGAACAGAGATATAGCGAGCATTACAGTAAATAGATGGTCGCATGGGTACAACTATCCGGGTGGAGACTTGGACGATGTTAACGGCTACCGAGCAGCCAAAATCGGAAGACAAAAGTTTGGAAGAATCGCCATTGCAAATAGCGATTCGGTGTGTGTTTCATACATATATGCCGCAATCGATCAAGCCAAAAGAGCGGTGGAAGAACTAAATTAGTTTTGCTAACTTAGTTGAATATCAAACATTTATTTAAAAAACATACTATGAAAAACTATTACTCTCTATAGGTGCAGTAGCCATTTCTATTGGCCTTTCAGCACAAACTTGGACAACTTATAATGCAGCAGGTGGTGCTATGTCCAACGACAACAACGAACAAGTAGAACTAGATGCCTCTGGCAATGTATAGACAGGAAACTGGGGTGTCGGATTGTCGTATTACGATTTTAATACTTGAACTTTATACAACAGTTCGGGAGGTCAAATACCTGATGATAATGTAAGAGCTATTGAGTTTGATTCTAATGGAAACATGTGGGTTGGAACAACAAGTGGATTGTAAAGTATGATGGCAACGCGTGGACAACTTATTCTACCTGCAATTCCAGCTTACCCAACGACAACGTACGTTCAATGATGATTGATGGAACGGATATATGGATTGGCACTAGTGGAGGTGTTACCAAATTTGATGGAAATAACACATGGACAACATACGACACTGGTAATTCGGGCATCCCTTCGGATGTAGTTAGAGGAATCGCCAAAGATGGAAATGGTGATTTCTGGTTCGGAACGATGGCTGGATTGGCCAAGTTTGATGGAACCAGCACATGGACAACTTATGATAATGGCAATTCGGGTCTTACAGTAGATTTAATTGGAAGTATCGCAGTAGACGGTTCCGACATGAAGTGGATTTCTACAATCGGTGGAGGTCTTGCTCAATTTGATGGAACTACTTGGACAGTTATTACGAGCGCAACAGCTGGTTTCCCACACAATGATGTGAACGATGTATCGTTTGATGCTTCTGGCAACGCATGGGTTACTACAGGTGGAGGACTAGCTATGTACAGCGGTTCTATGTGGATTACCTACGATACAGGGAATTCGGGATTACCTTACAGATGCGGAGATGTAGAGATAGATGCAGCCAATAGAGTTTGGGTAACAACATGGGGAGGGGGGCTGGCAATGCTAGATCCAAATGGAGTAAGAGTTTCTGAAAGAGATAATTCTGAAGCAAAAATCTATAGCTATAGAAATGGCATCCACAAAAAATGGATTGCCGATTAGTATTTACAACCTAGCGGGGCAACAAGTTTATACTGGTGTTACCAAAGGTGAAAATACAAAAGTTGATATGCAAGGTCATCATGGTGTCTATTTAGTAAAGGCTAATAACACCTCCCGAAAAGTGATTATCGATTAAAGGACTCTTTAGAAAATAAAGTACAAAAGAGTCTTGCTTATGTAAGACTCCTTTGTAATATATGGCGAACAAATGAAATGGGGCCGCAAAACACAAAATTTAATATTTTAGGAAAAATACACTACTGTTGGATCCAACAGTAAATGAGTTATAATTACTAATTTTCCTATCATGAAAAAACTATTCTATTTATTCGCTATCATAATCGTATGTGCGTCCTCTTGTACTGAACAAAAAACAGTTGAACCAGATGCTGGAGACTTTGTAAAGAAATCAAAAACAGTTCAAAGAGGCCATTATATAACCGATCCTAGGTTTACCGAAACATATGGCGATTACGACGAAAATTATTTGAGCATGTTGGTTCGGTTTTATAACTCAGAGCAAGCTGGTTACGTTGGATTGCTTTGGCATTCTAAAAGCTACACAGATACAGCAGAGATTTCAAGAATAAATTTAATCGCTAGGATAGAATCTTATTCGGGTGCTACTATATTTCCTTTGCTTTTAAAGTACGGATTGGCTGCCGACAACTACCAAGCAGTTGCTTTTGATGGCGAATGGTGGGGAGATCAATTAGACACGAACGATTATCAATCTTTTATGAAAGTTGTAGCAAACTGGGGCCATTATACAGAAGAGTTTGAATGGATTTACAGATTAGCCCCAGAAGAGGATATGCCTCTACTTAAGGCGCTAACCTGGCATGAACCATTGTCTATTACGTTTGCTGAAATGGAATTGAGAGGTGAGGATGGAAGAGATACACTAGCCTCGTACATTGAATACCAACGAGAAGCACTTGAAGATTGGTTGGAAAACAACCCTGATTATTTAACAGAGAACGGAGTAACAGAATACCACATAGAAGAGCCCAGAAGAGAAGAGGTTTCTGATAAATATTATTACATGTGGTTGATTGCTGAAACTGAAGCTAAATCGAAAGATCAATAAGAATACATTTATTTATTCGGAGGCCATCAGCAATGACGCATCTTAATACTTCTAGCTATCTAAAATCTAATTTACTAGTAAGTGAGTTTATTTCAGGTGCTAAAATTAATTTAGAAATATGAAAAAGCTAATTATTTTAATAGGGCTTGTTACTACATGTGTATCGGCATTTGCCCAGTTAGAAGAAGTGTTTGTAACCGATGGGTTTGCCAGCCCAGAATCTATTGTTTGGGACAAATCTCGAAATGTATTTTACGTTTCTAACTATCACCAAAATGTTGAAAACGGAACTTCATATGGCGACGATTACGTTTCTAAAGTAGATGTGAACGGGAAAATAATCGAGCTCGAATGGATCAAACATTTAAGCGCACCAACTGGTGTAATTGTAGCTAACGACAAATTGTATATAGTAGAACGCTTTGGTGTGGTGGAATATGATTTGAAAACAAATAAGGTTACCAATCGATATTGCATCCAGCACAACGAGTTCATTAACGACATTGTAATGGCTCCAGACGGTTCTCTTTTTATTACTGAAGGATGGAGCGATAACCTCCTCAGAATTAAAGATGGCGTACTAGAGACTTGGTTGAGCAGTAAAAAAATAAGAAACCCAAACGGTTTATTTTGCGATGGAAACAAGTTGATTATTGGAGTTAACGAAGATCACAAACTAAAATCAATTGACATAGCAACAAAAGAAATAACCGTGATTGCCGAGTTTGAAGATGGCAATTTAGACGGCATTAAAAAATACAAGGATGGCTATTTAGTGGGCAATTACTACGGACAAATTTTCTACGTAAAACAAAATGGTGAAATAACAGAATGGCTTAATGTTAAAGACAAAAAAATAATCTGCGCCGATTTCGAATACATAGAGGAGAAGCAAATGCTATACGTGCCAGATTTAGATAATAGCACTTTGCATGGGTATAAGATTGTATCTAAATAAAATCAATTTCATCTTCCAAGCGGACGTATGTTTGATTTCTAATAATACAACGGTCTTTTCGAATTAATTAACTTAGTTGGAGAGAGAAAAAGAAAAACAAGCGGATAAATACTTTTGAAGAGATATTGTAAGCGTCATTTAATTCTTTTTTCTCT
>JABSPQ010000413.1 GCA_013214205.1 Flavobacteriales bacterium | reverse complement strand
ATCCTCCGCATCATCAAAAGCATATAGCTTTCTATTCGGATCTTGAATTTGAAGCCATTGAGAGGCAAGCATCTCTTGGCCACCACTGTAGTCCATTAAATTTTTAGTGGTTTCTTTTGGTGCAGGGTCTTTTAAATCCCATGTGTGTGCTAAGCCAAATAAGCCGTGGCCCAATTCGTGCCCTATTTCTAATCCACTTGCACCAGATTTTACAAAACCAATGGCTTTGTTTCGAGGCATGTAACCAGCAAGAGTTTTAGTGTCTAAATAAATATCATCAACCACAAACAGGTATGCTCGGTCTTTCTTTCTTGGGTGGTTTTGAAAGTATGCCTTGTAAAGGTCTTTCATGGAAGTTGAGTAACGGCTCATGGTAGCAAAGTCATCGATTGTGATGCTGCCGTTTGTGTATTCAAACTGATCCTTTAACACCTTTATATCGAAAACTACGTTGGCTCCTTTATATATATTTTTAAGTTTATCCTTTATAACAGAGGCAGTATCAATAGAGGTACCCATCAATTCTACAACTTCAATTTTGATGTTCATTTGCTTTACAGCATACACATTGAACTTACCAAGGCGTTTGCCATCGTATATGGCATAAACACTTTCGGAACCATAGGCTGGGCTTACAACAATACCATCTGATGATACAGAATGGTTAACCAAGTTGTTTTGCTTATCCATAAAGCGCAACAACGAATCGGCATAGTTGCTAATTCCATGTATTTCTGCAATTACAGTTTCGCCAGTAGCACCTGGTGCAATGGTTTTTAAAGATGCATAGTAAAAGGTTCCATCAGTTAATTCTACTTCTTCAAAGCCGGCTTTATCAAAATCGGTGTAGGCACTAAAGCCATAGTTTTGTTTGGCAGGAGCTTTAAAAGAAATGTATTTATCTGCCGTGGCATCCAAATAATCCTCGCCACTCAATATCGTTTCATAGAGCTTTCTGTATTTCTCAAAACCAAGCGAGTCCTTGTCGGCCATTTCTTCCAACACAGGCTGCACCACCTTTATAATGTAGCCAACTACACTATCTACAGCTAACGCCACATCTGCTTCTCTGGGTGATGGTACATTTGGGCCGACATAAGATTTCATTATGGCAGCCAAATCCGTTTCGTAAGCTTTTATTTTATCTGCGGAGAAAACACTTTTTAGAAACGAATTTGCCTGCACAGTGTCTTTAACGTCATACAAATTGCCAATTATGGTATCGAATCTAAAACCCAAATCGAATGCAAACAAGCCCGTATTTTCGTTAACCCCTATTTTCCCATCGGTGGTATACTTGTATTTACCTGTAAGCACATTGGGCCAAAACTCATCGACATTGATATTGGTGTAAATAGAAATAAAAATTGGAAAATCTGCTTTTTCCTGAGCCTCAATTTTATCAAAGGAATCTTTTATTTTTCCATTTTTTCCGATAGACCTAACTTGAATAGAATGACCCAGCATCTCTAGATCAAAAAACTCATCAAGAGATTGATTTAAAGTGGTTTTAATGCTATCAATATTTAGCTTTTTTCCTACTGTTTGTGCGTAGCTACTACATGAAAGCGCAGTAATTATTACGATCAAACAAATGGATATAATTCTTCTAATTGCCATCTTCTATAATCTATATGCTTTTTTCAACCTCTAATTCTATCCCCACCGAGATGTTACAAACGGTAATTTTACCCGCTAACTCTCCTTTAATGTAAGACTCCTCTTCTGTGTTTTTATAGTGCGCCAAGCCTTTTAGGTAAGCGCCTGCAAGCACCCAAGTGCCCGTTTTATCCGATGTAGTACTCTCCCACTTTGCTCCAATTTCGGCATGAGCTTCTAAGTATATAATCGCCTCTTTGAGTTTCAGCTTTGGCTTAAATGCCAAATCTACTTCTGCTAAAAAGTAGAAACCAAAGCTTGCATATGGTTTAAATTTCCTGCCAGGTATTTTAATCCAGAAAGGTGTTTCGGCATTTATTTGTAAATCCACTTCTAAGCCAAGTTGCATGCCAACATCGCTTAAGTCGAACCATGCGTTAACACTCATAGATTCTTTACACAACAAGTGAGCATACAAAGGGTCTGCTTTTTTACCTACATACAGATTCCATGAATCTGGCTTAATATCAAAACCCATTTCGCCACCAGCACAAATAGATTTGGTATGGGTTTTTACGCTAAATACTCCAAGTAAATGTTTGTCCCTACTATTATAAGCAACCAACCCACTACCTGTAGCCATCCATTTATCGTTAAACGGATACCCCATTTTAGGCCTTTCGGGTTCTTCTGGGTCATTTGGTTTAATACCAACATAACTTCTTATTTCGATGGTAAAATAATCCTCTAGTATGGTTACTTCTGCAGTAGCATTAATATGAAAATTAATTTCCGTAGGATCGAACAAGTACATGTTTAAACCGGCACCAAACTTGGTTTGTTCATAAGGTTTGTAGGTGTACTCTTCGGGATCGTAAAGCATGTGATGAAATACTTTACCACCAACACCATCTAGCGTTACAGGCCCCATAGGCACATTTAAGCCAGATTCTATATTGAGTTCTAAAAACCAATAATTATAATCGTCTACTTTACCATTTAAAAATTTGGCACTTGCGGTAAATTCAGGTTTATGAATTACAGCCATCAATTCTGCCTGCCACGAATCCCCCCAAATTGGATCATCCGCTTTAAACTCCACGAACCCTTTTAAATCGGCGATTTTAGATTTGATTTCAATCTCGGTTAAATCAAACGATACAATTTGATCGAGTTCGCCGTTTTTAACTTTCTCGCCAATGTTATCGAAATCGAATTCTACATTGTTTAACACGCCTGCAGCAACCCCTCCAACAACAGAGTTCTCTCCAAGTAGTTTGTCGATATTATCCGTTACTAAATTGAGTACTTCATCAGCTACTGCACCTTCTAAACTGTCTAATATCTGAGCCTTTACCCTGCTGTAGTCGAAATCATCAAATGCTTCTTGTGCTGTGGTTTCGATGGTGTTTAACACCCCACTCATCGACACTTTTTTGAATTCGCCTAATAGCTCCTCGCCCATCTCGATAAGCATGTCCTGACTTCTGTCGAACATTTCGCTTCCGTTGATGGAACTGGCATTTTTATCGATTAACGCATAGCCGAGTCCTTTTACTTCTTCCTGAATAAAGGAAGTTAATCGGTAGTTGATTGTGCTGTCTATTAGCACCGTAATTTTGTCGGTAATGTTTGCTTTAATAGAGGCTTGAAGCGTTCGCTTAAACTCTTTGGTAATGGCAGCTTTAGCACCATTTATAGTGCTTTCAATAATATTAACTGCCGATTCATTATTAACACTTTGCGTTAAACCATCTCCTACCGCTTGAATTCCCTTCTCAATAAGGTCGGTAAATTTAGCAGCAACATCATCAACGCTTTTAACAACGGTAGAGTCTATTTTAAAAGAAAGCGCACCAAGTTTTTCATCAATCGGATCGGTAAGCTTTTTGGCTAATGCGTCTACTTGACTCTTTAATAATTTATTGATATTGAACCCGTCCTCCTTAAGCCCTTTGTAAATTTCAGCTAATGCCGAATCTTCCAAATAAGCAAGTTTATCTAAAACATTATCAATCTTAACTTGCGCCTCTTCTTTAAGGAAAGGCTTTATAAGCTCTAAAAGATTAACTACATCCTCATAAGTAATGTTTGTTGTTTTATCCTCAATATCTAATGTTAAGCCTTCTGTTTTATCTTTGTTTTCCTCAAGCGTATAATCAGTTGCAATGTCAATTTCCGATTCGCCTTCCAAATAACTGCCTATTTCATCATCTTGATCGTCTGACGTTCCACCAGCTTCGGCAACTATATTGCCCTCCACCTGTGCATCACCTGCAGTTAAATTAAAGTTTTGCGAAGTGCCCTCATCTAAGTTTATAGTAGCGTGTCCGCCTTCAGGTACGTCGAAAATAGAACCTTCGGTACCAGGAATAAAAGTGTAGCTGTCTGGCAACAACGAGTTCTCTACAATAGAATAGGCACTCATAATAGGAGGACCGTTTGCACCCGACACATCGTCGCCCATTACTATATTGGCAGAAGTTCCGAATGCATATAAATTCTGCTCTCTACCTGCGCCAATAAAATCTATGGTAATGTCGTAGCCACTTGCTTTTCCATTAACCTGCTCTGTAAGCGTGGTAACGCCACCGGGGGTATAAAAGCCTATATCGTAGTTACCCCAAGCACAAAATCCAGCAACGCTGTTTAAGGTTACTTCAAACTCAGGCCATTCTAAATCGATGTCCATTTCGATGTATTGCTTGTCTACAAACACCGCTCTGTTTATGTCGATGTACATTTTGTTTGCACCACCGTTTTGGTTGTGGGTAAACGCCATTCCATCTAAATCTTCTTCAAGATACCCATCTGTAAATCCGGTTAACGCTAATGGAACCGTGTATTTAAACACTTTTGTTTCGCTAATTATCGGGATCTGAATTCCGCCTTTTACATAGCTGTTTTTCAACTCACTTTCGTGAACGGAAAGAAGCAGAGTATCAATACTGGCAGGGAATGTGTTGAACAATACACCCGCTGTTCCACTGTATTTTACATGTGCATAAATGTGCGCACCTTGGCTACTTACCCAACCCTCATTTTGTGATTTTGATGTAACGATTGTTCTTTTAATTTCTTCGGTAAAGTTTAATGAATTAGACGATGTGAAAATTGTTTTGAATAATACATTGTACTCATCTAAGTATAGGCCTTTCCAATATTCATCGTCCGAAAACTTCTCTGGCGATCTTTCATCTGAAAAATCAAGTGTATACTTATTTGGCTCTACAACAATGTTGGTTCTATTTACCGCTTTTATCTTACTGGCGTCGCTCCCTCTTTCCTCTTCCATGTAAAACAAATGAGGTTGCTCGTAGAATGGATATTGCACACGGCCTGATACCAAGGCAGCAGTTACATTATTTGGCATGGCCACATTGCCATAAAAATCGGCATCGTATGCATTTTGAATAACGAAAAACTCTGTACCCGCATCAAGATTAACCGTAAAGTTTAGCGGATCTAACAAGTCGATAGAATAGTTTTTATCCAATTTAGGATTACCAGTAATCATAAAATCTATGTTTTTAAACCAGCTCGGCGCGGTTTTAACAATAGGTGCTTCGTCGTTATCTGTAATCAACGGGAACACGTATTCCATGATTCCTTTTAGCAAGAAACCTCTGTCTTTACTTAGTTGAAGGTCGGTGATAATTAATTTGGTGGTATCGTTTCGTGACTCGGTTGGATGTAACATAATCGTTAATTCATCCTCTAACGGAGATTCTATAACCCCACTATTTACAAAGTGGGCACCGGCTACATTAACTAATTCTAAACCGCTAAAATTAATTGTTGCCATTAAACCATCGGCAGTTACTTTTACTATACCAGTACCAGCAAGGCTATCGAAATCGGCATTGGTAATTTTTGTAACCAATATTTTATGTCTTTCTACATAGAAATATTCTAATATTGGTGGACCAGCGACTTCGTACACTTCACTTGTAGCTACTCTTTGTTCTCCACTAAAGGCTTCTACTTTCCAAACATATTGGCCACCTTTAGCCATCGGGAAAGCTGATTTATCTATGCTGTGCTCGTCGCCACGATCGTGTAATACAGGCATTGACAAGTTTTCGTACCATGCGTCGTTTTTCATCATGGCATCTTCCGCCGACTGACCTTCGTTTTTCTCCTTCATGGTAAACTCGTACTCCACTTCCTGGTCATCCATTTTATTATCTGGAGCTTCCCAATAGAAGTATTGGAAGTCGTCTTTTCTAAAGCCGTCTTTATCTTTAGGAGTTGTAAGAACAATTTCGCCATCTTCACCATAGCCATACGAGAACCAACAAGGCTCGCTAAAGCCGTTGTTTTTAAACAAGTCTCTACCGCCAATATCTCTTGCTTGTACAGAGTAGGTGTATCGCTTACCAACAGTTAATGCTGGCGATGCAATGGTGTATAAATAAGATGTAATAGAACTCCACTCCGATTGAAACACTCTAATGGCCTGGCCATTTCCTAGTGCTGCAACTGGGTCAATTATTGGGTCGGTAACTTCATAAACGGCCAATTGATATTCTGTTGTGGTGGCAGAATTAGGTGAAAGCAAACCAGTTTGTTGCCATTGAAAAATGATATTTATTGGCGTAAATGGATCGGTAACAGATGCGCAAAGTGGTGAGATAATAGTAGGCTCGTCGTTTAATTGCAACCAAATATTGTTACATGACGTTCTTGATAAAACTTCGCCAGTTGAATAATCTACAACCTCTAAACAAAAATCGTAACCACCTTCTGCTAACCTCGAATTGAACTGAAATTCGCTCAACGTTTTTCCAGTAACATCGATGTTATTAAATCCTAAATACGGTTGCAAGTCGGCACCAGTAAGCAACAACGGCACTCCCGGATACAATGTAAGCGGAGAATTATTAGGCAAATTAGCTTTGGTACTAATGGAGATGTCATCTCCTTCCATGTGCATTATAATTTTTACATCTCGTGAAACCTCGTTGAAATCTTTGAATATTAAATTTACTTGCCAGGTGCTACTAAAGGCCGAATAGTAATCTTCGTAGTAAACCGAATATGACGGAATAACGATTGAGGTTGCCTCAACAGGAAATGTTTGTGCCTTGCCAATAAATGGCGCAAGCAAAACCAATAGCGTTAATGCTATTTTTCTTATTGAAGAATATTTTTGTAACGATGCTCTCATAAATTCTTTATTTCAGATATAACCAACTGTATTTTGATCCTACAATCAGTTTACTATGTTCATCCGACTTATTAATTTTGTTTAATTCTTTTACTGCATCCTTGTAGTTATCAAAACTGGAGAGACACACATAGAAATATGTTTTTGCTTTGTTCTGCACTATTGTTGGCTCTCCAACTCCACTCCTCTTAATGGCTTGTTGATGCACTTTGGCGTTGCTTAACGTTTCGAAAGAACCCATAACAACAAAGTATCCCTCGCCTGTATGAATCTCCTCTTCCTTGTGATCTATTGATTTTATTTTACTGAGGTTCTCTGCAATTATTTTCTCAATATCTTCTTGATAGGATTTACTCGACTCTTTTAATGCTCTAATTTCTTTAGCATTCGAATCGAACATTTCTTGCTGCTCTTCTATTTCCTTTCTTAGATTTTCTGCTTTTTCTTCCAGTTGATCTAATTGTTCAAACTGAGCTTGATCGGCATCCGACTTAGAATTTTTTCTACTTGTTCTTGCAGGAGCCGAAGCAACATTGCCAAAACCACCACCAAATTCGTAGGAGATCAATACTTCGTGAGATGTAAAATTGGCCGATACAACATTGTTAATTCCGTAATCGAACGCGTAATTAAACGTGAATCGTTCGTTTACTTTAACTCCCAAAGTAGCTGTTGCTGCCATGCCTACTTTGTAGCCAACGCCTATCATATAGCTGTCTTTGTAAATTACATGCGTACCTACGTTGTACCAAAA
Source organism: Flavobacteriales bacterium (assembly GCA_013214205.1). Lineage (GTDB taxonomy): Bacteria > Bacteroidota > Bacteroidia > DT-38 > DT-38 > DT-38. Next base: position 16,586 of record JABSPQ010000413.1, on the reverse strand, counting down.
CGGGAAACCTTCTACGCTTCCAATAGATACAATTGGCCTAACAGCAAATTGCTCGTTTTTAGATGTAAATGTGTAATGTCCGAAAAGTAAATACTGACGGAGTTTGCTAAACGTTAGGTTGTCTTGCCCCCTATCGTTTTGATAAATCACCTTATTGGCAAACAAATTTTGAACTGATAAACCAGCTACAAATTTGTTGTTTAAATTATAGCCAAGTCCAAACTCACCATCAATTGTTGGCGAATCGTCTGCTAAGTTTAACAGCACATCCTCGTCGGCAGAAGCAGCTATTATTTGATCGAATGAAATACTTTGATTGTTAATTCCGGCTGATAGACCAAAGCTTAAACTGCTTTTTTCGCTCACTGGCATCAGGTAGCTATACGAAAGCATACCAGAGAAAATATTGATGAAATTGATTTTTTCATTTCTGATTTTAATTCCCATTCCCATGTTGGCTTTTTTCAATTTGCCATTCATGGTAATCATTTGAGAATTTGGCGAACCAGGAAATTCTACAATCGCATTTTGATGCACCAAGTAAACTGCTGGTGTTTTTTTGGCTCCAGAGAATGCTGGATTAATTAAATATGGGTTCTCAAAATAAGAATTGATAAATGCATTTTCCTGCGCGTTTGCAGTATTGCCAACCAATATCACAATAAGTAATGTTGCGACTAAAATAAATCGCCCTACTACATTCTCCATCTTTGTCTTCATTTTCAATGTGCTCTTTCTACTTGTATTATTCATCCTTCTCATCTTTTAACTATCTCGAAAAATTATAGGTGTAGTTAAATGTGCCTGTCATTTCTTGATATTTCTGATTCCTCGCTTCGTTTTCCTTTTTGATAAAAGATCCCGTTAATCCCAAATTGTGATTCTTCTTTAATTTGTAGCTCACAGATAATCTCACGTTACTGGTTTGATCTACCACTTGGCCATCGTTTGTAAAATTGAGTTGATTGAACACCAACGATGTTCTCATTTTCTTTTTAAGCAACGACTGACTTAAGGCTACTGTTGGGCCAAATCCTATATTTTCCAATCCTGTAAATGAGTTGGCATTAACGTTAAGAAGCGTGCTAACAGAAAAGCCTGCTTTTGCTTTATTTAAAGTATACCCAAGGTTACCATTGTACACCAACGAACCCAAGCCTTGAATATCACTAGCTTCCTGATAACTGGTGTTAATCATTATTACATGCACATCTTTCGACTTCTCCGAAATCATTCTGTAAGTACCGCCAAGGGTTGCGTTTTTGGTGATTTGGAAATAATTAAGTGAGTCGAGGTGCTGGATGGTGGTTTTAACAACGCTGGTGTTGTAGTTAGAAAACGTACCGATTAAATTCAGTTTTTTACTAACGGCATATGTAACGTTAACCCCGCTAATTACCCTTCTGTTCTCTTCTAATTTAGTGCTCTTTAAATTGTTTTTCTCATACCCACCAGACAGGTTCACATTGATTTTCTTCTTCAACATCCTCCATCCAAAGTTGGCGGTATAGTTCTCTACATCGTTGTTCATAAAAGGAATTCCGAGCGAGATGTATTCAGGCCCAATTCTTTTGTAGGCAAATTTTAAATTGAACAGCTTCGCTTTGTAAGTGATATCGGAAGTAATAGCACCATTAAACTCTGTCGATTCCCTTGGCGTATATAGGCCTCCTAAGTTATTGAGGTAAGTATGTTTTTGGAGCACTATTTCCTCTGCACTCGTGTTTCGGGTTAGGATACTATAAGAGTATTCTAAATTGAATGTAATTTGCTTTGAAATTTTCTTCTTGATGTTGGTACCAATAATCAAGTTTTCTTGAGGCGTACTTGCAGCATATGCAAAAGGGATATTGATAGACTCCTTGTTGTCCCACGCTTTAAAAATTATCAATTCAATCGAACTTTTTTTGTCGCCTACCTTGGCTTTAAAACCTGTTCCCCATCTGTCGTATGCAGTTAAACCCGGTCTGCTAATAATATTGGTATCAGGCACAGCTTTTGCCAACCTACCATAAAAACCACCATAGATCCATTTAGATCCTTTGTTGGCTACCTCAAATCCACCTCCCATAAACCGGTTGCCCGAAAAACTGTATTTAGATAAGTGCATACTTCTGTAACCAATATGAGCTGTATACCCTTTGTACTTGGGACTTATGCCCATCTGATTAAATGGCTGTAGGTTTTGAAATGGATAACTAAAATCGTTTTGCTGAGGACTGTATGTAAATTGAAAAGGCGCACTAACCAATCCAAAGAAATTTAAATTTAAATTGGCGTTAAATACCGAATAAAAAGGAGGCCTACTACTTGGTATTGTACCTTCGGCATGATAGAAAGTAGTGGTGGTACTAAGGCCACCAGTAACCTTTAACGGGTCGGCTTTTATAATTGCCTCAATATCTTGCCCCATTGCGCCTTGAGCGAAACAAGCAAATATTAAAATGTATAGCGATATCTTTTTCATCCTTCCCTCTGCCTACTGCTATTACTTGTTTCTTAAAAGCGTAATGGCTCCTTTGTACTCCACGTCTGTATCGCTAAATGTTATCAAATAGTAATAAGTACCATCTGGTAAAATATCCGTACCACTTAATCCCTCCCAATCGTTTTGATAATTCTCTTGATGAAAAACAGGTTTTCCAAGTCGGTTGTAAACAGTAACTACGTTGTTGGAGTACGACGCTAAATTCTCTACAACCCAATAATCGTTTTCGCCATTTCCGTTTGGCGTAAGCACATTGCTAACTGTCACATTAAAGTCATCTCTAACCGTTACCATCACATCATCTTGATTCTGACAACCGAATTCGTCGGTAACAACCACCGTGTACAATTGACTTTCTTCTGTAAATGTTTCGGGCGACTGAGCCAATGAATTATCTAAAGTTGAAGCTGGTGTCCAAATAAAATTCTCGCCACCTGTAGCATATAAATTGATGGTCTCACCCATGCTCATTGCAGTATCTATACCGGCATCAACCACTGGAATACTAAATACAACGATACCATTTGAAACAGAATCTATACAACCAATGTTAGACGTTGCTATTAACTTAACAGCATACACGCCAGGCAATGCGTATTCCAGTTCAGGATTTAACGCTGCAGAAATGTCGGTGCCGTTACCTAAGTCCCAATAGTAAGTTAATGTTCCATTAGCAATGCTAGACTTGTTGATGAACGAAGTAGCAGTTTCAAAACAAACACCTTCGGCGCTAAAGTTAGCTACAGGAATCTCTTGAACCGTTGTAGATATCGTAGTATCATCCGCGCAACCATTGTTTGACACAACCTGAAGATTTACTTCGTAATCGCCAATGTTAAAAAATTGATGTGCTGGGCTGTTTACAATCGAGTTGTTTCCATCGCCAAAATCCCATGTTGTAGAAACAATAGAACCTGTTTCGATAGTAGATACATTTACAAATTCAGACTCGTATCCATCACACACATCTGCAACAGTAAAACTGGCAATAGGATTGTCGTAAACTACAACCTCGTTGGTAATGCTATCTACACAGTTGCTTTCGGATGTTACATGTAACGTGATAAAGTAAGAACCTTGTTCGGTATAAGTATGCGATGCATTTGTAGATGTATCGAAGGTTGAGTTGTCGCCATAATCCCAAACATAACTCATTACTCCGCTTGCAATAGACGAAAGGTTTGTTATTTCGGTAGCAGCATTTTCGCACGCATTATCGAATACAAAGTTGGGTACTGGCAACGGGTTTACTTTTACCGATTGACTGGTGCTTGCCACACAATCAAACTCGGTGGTTGCGGTTAATTCAATACTGTAAAAACTAGCTGCTTCGTAATAGTGCTCGGGGTTAGCCGATATGGAAGTATTCGCATCGCCAAAGTTCCAATCGTAAGATTGAGAACCAATTGCAACGCTAGAACCGTTACTAAACACAGCTGTATCGCCCATACAATGGTCGGCTACAGAAAACGCAACAACTGGGTTGGCATGAATAAGCACCGTATCTTTTATAGAGCTAGTACATCCCTCGTTGGTAGTGGCGTTAAGCAAAACACTGTAAGTTCCATAGTTACTATAAGTATGTGCTGGGTGCTTTAAGAAACTAGTTTCCGAATCGCCAAACGACCATTCGAAGTTGATTACACTGCTTGAACTTGTTGTGTTGTTTTCGAAATTGATGGCGTTGCCTAAGCAAACACTATCGCTTACAAATGCCATAACTGGCAAATCATAAATTTGAACTTCTTTGGTAATTGAATCTAAACAGGCAAGATCCGACACAACAATCAGTTGCACATTGTGGATACTATCGGTAGCATACGTATGGTTTGGACTTGCTGAAATTAAATCGACTTCGCCATCGGCAAAGTCCCAAGCGTAACCTGTGATAGAACCACCTGCTATAGACGATAAATTGGTGAATGCCGTGTTAGACATTTCACAAACTCCTTCGAATATAAAATCGGCAGTTGGCGACGGGTTCACTGTAATTAGACTAGTTATAGAATCTATACAACCGTTGTTACTAGTGGTGGTTAGCTTAACTAAGTAGTCGGCCGAGATCGCGAATAAATTAGATGGATTTTGCGCGCTTGAACTATTACCATCTTTAAAATCCCATGAGTTTAACGCAATCGTTCCTGTAGGAATTGAAGACGTATTTGTAAATACCGTAGTGTTTCCCTCGCATTCCGTTGTTGCCGTAAATGCAGGAACTGGCACTGCCAATATGTTTAAGATGGCAGTATCCGAAATTACAGCGGCACATACCCCACTTTGCAACTCGGCTCTATACCACGTGGTATCCGTTAAGTTGGCATAGGTTTGCGTGTTTGCGGTATCCGCAATCATTGTCCAAGTAGTACCTTCATCAGCAGACGATTCCCAGTAACTGATGTTGCCAACGTAGTTTAAAAGTTTAACCTCACCGCTGTTGGCGTCGCCACAAATAGATGTAGAACCAAACATGTTTCCTTTAACCGTAGTCGCATCAACCACCACATAAGCCGTATCTGTTATAACCTCCGTACAGTTTCCATTATTTAAAACGGCTCTGTAATCGGTAGACTGAATAAGATTGTTGTAGAATAAAGTGTCGGCAGTATTTGCAATGGTAGACCAAGGCGCTCCACCAGTTGTGGTAAATTCCCATCTTAAAATAGAACCAGTATAGCCAGCAATTACAATCGTATCGCTGTTAATGCCATAACAAACGGTATCCCTTTGTGCAATGCTTCCTGCTGTGGCAGACAATTGGATGTCGACCCAAATGTTATACGTTTTAACCTCACATCCACCCGGATCAACAATTTGCAGGTTATACATTCCAGCGTGTGTTAAGGAGTCTGATGTGAAAATTGTAGGATTGAACGTGTTGTCTGAGAACAAATTTGGACCAGTCCACGCATAACTAAGATCAGCAATTTCCGGAGCCGTTAAAAGAATGTCGGTTCCTTCGCACACAGGCGAATTAGACGTTACATTAACAGATGGTACCAATATCAATACTTCCGTTTGAGGCAATGCAAATGGCTCTACATCTGTATACTTTCTAACTCTGTACCAACCAATAGTTAGTGCACTTGCTGTGCTACTTTCCACACCTAAGGTGGTATTAAACGGTGTAGTGTAAATAATGTCTTCCTGATCTGTTATTGATTCAGCTCCTCCACTATTATCCCAAGTAAAAAATTGTTCGTCATATAAAGGCCAAGCAAATTCCCATTCGCAAATTACGTCCGAAGCAGATTCACTATTACCATTTAAAACGTTTGAAAGTGTTTGTGGAGTCCCTGTGTCAATTATTTTAACATTCATGGAAGAAGTTCCATTATCTATATATACACCTGCAAAGCCATTACCCGCCGCATTAACCTGACCTATATAAAATATTTCGTCGCCAGTAGTAGAAACTACTGTAACATTCATTTCGCTAATTACAGGCTCATTAAAAGTAGCAACGGAAGTAATGGTAGTTATATCTGGTCCGCCAGTAGCTTCTATTAAGAGCGAGCTATTCGCCACAGTAAGCTGACCACCTGAACTTTCAGAAGTCCATTTGTTGCTCACATCAGCACCATCAATATCAAATCCATCAAAAAATTCGAAAGTAGCTTCTTCATTTGCAGTGTTAGCAGCAGACGGCGAACCGTAATACATGTAAATAGAAGTGGTAGCGGATGCTGGCAATTGATCTACATTGATCCAAATTTCTGTGAATTCCGAATCAAAAGTACCTTCTTGCACATAATGATTTAACTCATCGCCATTCTCATTTAAAAAACGAATGTCATCTCCTGCGGCACTCATTTTACCAGCAGTAACCAATTCGGCCGTGTTTACTGTAACACTTACCTGGTAATCTGTTAAGGTACTTGCGTTATTTGTGTTGTCTATTTCGATAGGCAAACGATATGTCCAGCCTGTTAAACAAGGTTGTGCAATTGAACTAAAGCTAACTGCAACAATCATTAAAAGTGTAATAACTAATCTCATTCTTACTTGGTATTCTATATTTTAACTACTCTTGAAGTATACACTTCATTACTCTCGGTTCTCACTCTAATAAAATAAATGCCTTTGGGTAATCCCTCTAGGCTAACTCTTTCATTATCTCTAGCATTTGACTCGATTTTTATAACCGATCCAACTAGATTCAATATTTCAATTTCTTTGATGTCGGTGTGTGCCTCTACCCCATTAATGCTCACCCAATTTGATGTAGGATTTGGATAAATAGACAAACTCCTTGTTTCATTTTTAGCGATGCCTGCTGTTCCGTTGCAATCTATCAGACTAGATCGAGGATCTATTAGAGTTGTTCTCATTACCTCAACTTGGTTGTTGGTGAAAAACAACCTGCAATCGTCGGCTGCGTAATCCATAAAATTTTGATGCATTACAGTTGTGCCACATGTGGTGTTGGCATCTCCGCAATCAGATGTAGCTTCGTTTTGTAAGGGTGTATCATCAAGGCCGTCGTCGCTGCTGCAACCACCTAATCCCCATGGATGATTTAATCCTAACCAATGACCAATTTCGTGCGTTGCTGTTCTGCCCAAATCTCTGTCGTCAGCTAAATCGCCTTGCGTACCAAAGTATTTGTAATCTACCACTACCCCATCAATGCTGGCAGTAGAATCGGCTATTTTAGCATAACCACTAATGCCAGGCATTAAATCGCACACCCATATGTTTAGGTATTTCGAATCGTCCCATGCATCCTTTCCTCCATTGGCAGAATAAAAAAGATCGTTGTTTCCAAAAACAGTTTTATCTGTAGATGTTCTGGTAATTCCATCTGTACTGCTGCCATCGGCATCCGTTTCCGCCAAATAAAATTGAATGTTGGATGCAGCAGCAACGTCTTGGAAATCGGCATTGATATCAGCTTCAAAACCATGACTTAAATTGAAGTCGTTGTTTAATGCTGCTATCTGAGAAATAATCTGATCATTGGAAATGTTCTCGTCGGAAATGTTATAAACCACATGAACCACAACAGGGATGCACAACGGATCGACAACAGCTTTTGAGATGTTGTTTGACGCAACTTGCTCGTTTAGCTTTATTACGCTGCATTCCTGTGCTATTAGTGTCGATATACTAAAACAGAACAATGTGAAACTCGAAATATGTTTTACTGATTTCAATCCTGCTTAATAAATCGTAATACTTTCATTTTATGTTGAGCGCCTATGCTAACAAAATATAATCCTGAACCTAACTCTGAATGGTTGTGCATGGTTTCGGAAACAAAAGTGGTATCTACTTGCGACGCCTGATGTCCCTCTCTACATATTATCTGTCCGTTTAAATCGAATATTGTAATGGTAATGTCGCTTTCCTTGTTCAGCTCAACATTCAAATTAAACTGTCCTTGCGTTGGATTCGGATAAAGCTTGGTATTTAAAATTGCTAAATCCTCAGCCCCATCAAGCTTCCAAACTATAGGCTCTAGCTGAAATGGAACCACTGTTAAAGGCTTTATTATAGTGTCGATACAGTTTTCGTTAGTTGCAATCAACATCACATTGTAATCGCCATCAATATAATAAGTATGCTCTGGGTGCTGATCTGTAGAAGTTGATCCGTCGCCAAATACCCACCTTTGAGAAATTGGTTCTGGATCCGAAACTTGTACAAATTGTACCGCCTCCCCTACATCAATTGTGGTTGCTACTAAAAACTCAGCAAAGAAAACCGGCGATGTTGCACCAATAATTATTGTATCTGTTTTTGTACAACCTAATGCGCTTTCAACCTCAACGGAATAACTCCCAGCATCTGTAACTCTGTAATATCTTTCGGTACCAACAACGCTGCCATCCCAACTCCACGAATATATTGATGCAGTACCCGCGTCTAAATTATACCCTCTCGAACTACACAATACTTTGTCAATTCCTAAGTCTAATTCAATCGGGCCATCCACTGTAATAATAGATGTGTCTCGAGAACTACATCCCAACGAGTTGGTAATCTCTACCCAAACCGTACCATTTGTACCAAAGAAATTAGTGGCATCGGTTGTTGCATCCGACCATAAGAAAGTCATGTTGGCTTGCGCAACATCAAACGCTTGCGTTTCTCCATTACACAACACCACATCGCCACCCAAGCTTACTGCAGGAACAGGATTAACATTAACCGTAAAGTTTACGCTGCTAAAACAACTGTTTGTGTCGGTAACTAGAATTGAATAATTGCCAGATGTATTGAACAACAACGTTTGGCTGGTTTCGCCAGTAGACCACAAGTAACTAGCACCCGGATTCTGAGCGTCTAAAATTGCCTCGTCGCAAACCTCAACGCTGGTTGCAATATTAATTACTGGTAATGTATTGAAAGTGGTTTGAATGGTATCTGATCCAAAACAGTTATTCGCATCCGAAACATACACCCAATACTCATCGCTTGTGGTAACTGTTAACTTTTGATTTGTAGACCCATCAGACCATAAATAAGTAGCTCCAGCATTTTTGCCATCAAACTCAATATTATCGCCAGCACATGCACTGGTGTCGTTGCCCAAAGCAACAACAGGGCTAATATTAACCACAACAGTTACGGAGTCGTAACTGAAACATTTGTTTTGATCCTCGATTGTAACCAAGTACTCGGCTGACGAACTAATATAAACTGTGCTTGCAAAAGTTCCGTCCGACCAAATAAAAGTTGACGAAGGCACAAATACATCATAGCTAACGGTGTCGCAAACCACAACAAGCGTATCTGGTAAACCCGGATCGTTGATTGTGTTAAGTGTAATAATAACCTCTTCTGTATAAACACAGTTGTTGGCACTGGTTATAGTAACTGTAGATGTACCGTTAAGTAATGTGGTAAATGTTTGATTGGTGGAATTATCGGACCATAAGTACGTGCTTCCAGCATTTTTTGCATCAAAGATGTACTGACTTCCGCAGGTTGCGAAACTGTCGCCGAAGTTTACAAAAGGAATTGGATACGCATCTATATTGGTTTCTAAAGTATCCTTACAACCTTGATCGGAATTGACAATAAGTTGTACTGTATATGTAGTATCTGCCGAATACGTATAGTTTGGAGATTCTACAGAAGAACTAGCTCCATTACCAAAATCCCACGCAGAACTAAATGTGCCACTTAATATAGTGGAGAAGTTATTGAAGCTAATGTTATCGCCAACGCATTCGTTTGAACCTACAAACTGAGCTACTGGATTAGGATTAACGGTTACTACTTTTACAATAGAATCGGAACAACCATTTGAACTGCTTGCCAATAATTTTACTGAATAGTTTTGTGGAGTATCGTACAATTCTGAAGCATTTAATGAACTTGTAGAACTTCCATTTCCGAAATCCCACAGGTAACTTACAACCCCTGCTTCTTTTGTAGAAGTATTTACAAACTGCATGGTTACTTGGTCGCATACATCGCTAAAAGTAAAATTGGGAACAGGAATTGTGTCTACTTCTACTGTTTGTGTAATAGAGTCTGTACAACCTTCCGTAGTCTCAACCCATAATTCTACATTATAATCGTCTGCCGATCCGAACAAATAAGTTGGTGAAGTTTGCATGCTTGAGTTTCCATCGTCGTAATCCCACATATAAGAATCAGCACCAGATGATGTATTGGTAAAGACAGTTGAAACATTCTCGCAATTGGTAGTGGCCGTAAAACTCGCCACAGGCAAATCGTGTACAGTAACAATCTGTGTTATTGAATCATAGCAATTGAGCTGCGATTGGATCACCAATTTCACAATGTAGTCGCCCGCATTGGTGTAGATTTTGGTGGAAATAGCACCAGGAGCAGGATCGATTGTACCATCACCATAATCCCAACTATAAGAAGCAATGTCTTGAGGTGTTGTGTTATTAAATTCAGTTATTTCATTCAAACAAACATCTTCTTTAGTAAACGAAACTTGTGGTAAAGGCTTTATTAAAAAAGCATCAATAGCCGTTGTGTCGCTACAGCCAAATTCTGAAATCGCTATTAGTCGAACATCATAGCTGCCTTCTGCTATAACAAAATGACTAACCGAATCGGATGGTGTAGAGGCGGCTACCATAGTATCTGCAATAAAATCCCAATAATGATTGGCAATAGCACCTGAATCTATTCTTGATGTATTTGTTAAAATCATCTCCTCGCCCAAGCATATGTTGTTCGACGCCATTGTAAAGTCGGCATTAGGAACGGCCATATTAATTACAACAACTCTATCGGTTGCAGCACAGCCTTTTTCGTTGGTTATTCTCCCCCAATAAGTGCCTTCCGTAGTAACAGTAATTGCTCTAGTGGTTTCACCTGTATTCCACATATTTTCCATACCATCAACCAATTCTAGCACAACGGACTCTCCTCCACACATATAAAGAGTATCGGGACCAAGATCGTTAACGGGAAGGTCTGTACACAAGGTATCGGAAGCAGTAACAATATAAGTGAGCAGATCGCCAGTTGTTACAAATGTATCCGACACAAAATTAGTAGATGTATCGGGTGCCTTATATCGTCTTCTCCAGCCGTTATCACTCAATTTAGTCCACAGTTCTAAGCTATTCTCACTCAACCCACCAAGCTCCGCATCTAAATATCTAAATTCAATTTCAGGAATATTAGTAACTGTTGGCGTTACAATAAAGAAACGTTCAATTCCCCCATTACCTGCATCCGCTTGTGGGTTATGTCCCCTTCGGATATAAGCAAATCCACCGAATCCAGGAAAATCAATTCCGATGCTGTTTATCCACTGATTACTACCATTACCGGTAAACATAAATATGCTGTTATCACCAAATACACGAGCAGTTTCATTTTCGTTTATCAACATGCCAGAACTATACATGTAGAGTTCGCCTGTTCTTAACTCTAAATTGCCCGATACAAAAGTGAGCGAGTCTTTTAAGCGAATATTATCGCTCACTACCACATCGCCACTTGGTTTGTTTATTTCAATTTGAAAGAAATTAATTGCGCTATCGGCGCATACCACAAATTGAGTATCTACACCATTAAATACTACCAATCCCGAATCCGAATCAAAAAGATTATCTGTGTCTTCGTTAATAAAATCGCCAGTAAGTGTAAGCGTACCTCCATTAAAAAACTGGCTGCTTACCGTTGCATTGCGGCTACTTTGGTAATCACCATTAATTGTTAATGTTGTGTTGCTTAAAATTGTAATTGCTGTACCTCTATTGTACCATCCTGTTTGTGCATTTCCAGAAAGAGAAATAAGCATAAAACCAAGCAGTGTGGTTAGTAATAGTATTACTTTTTTCATAGTATTTTCAATGCTTTAATATCGGTTTATAATTTTATGATGTAGGCTATTGTATAATATGGTGGTCGGTTTTCGTGCGAAGCAGTTGCAGTAGCACTTGTTGCATCCGTAGTACCAGAAACAGCATGTGTATGATCTCCTGGGGAATCTGTACTTGAACCTTCAGAATTCAGCGAACGTGTATCGCTTCTGGCAAATGCTGCAGTTGTATGATCTCCTATTTTAGTTCCAGATTTTCTAGTATATACTTTATGAGTATGATCACCATCTCCTCCTGTGGTACTACTATAATCATGTGTATGAGACTGCATTCCACTTTGAGCTGCTGTAAGTGTTACCGTTTTTACACCACCTGTATTACCCTTACTGTAATCGGCAACATCTTTGTCGTAACCAACTAAAAATCGGCCTTTTAAATTAGGAGAAGTTATTGTTCCTCCACTCCCATCAAGTAGGTCATAGGTTGAACCGTCGCATAAATCCCAACCGTTAGGAATATCAGCAATTGCCCCCGACCACATTATTATTGCCCCTGGAGGCAGTAAATCTTCACCGTGTTGCTTAACCGTGCCTTTCGAGTTAATACTTCCATCTACCTCAATATCTCCACCGATATCTAAATTGCCACCTGCATCAATATTGCCAGATACTTTTACGTTTCCGCCAACTTCTAACCGTTCACTGGGCGTTACTACTCCAATACCAACACTATTATCTTCTGTATAAATTACGGTATCAGAATCTGCTGCTTTCCATCTATTCAATGAATACCATTCGGAATCTGACGATTGCCAGAAATAATACTGACTTCTTATGGAATCAAAAACCAATAAGCCATTCGCTCTTGGTTCTATCACCAATTTTTTTGCTGTACTGTCGTTGGGATCAACTCTTGGAATTAATAATCCCCTGGTTTGATTATCTGCCCCAGATAAATCTAATACAGAAGAAGAATCTGGTAATAACGTATTGATGCCAATTTGTGCAATTGCACTTGTACAGCTTAAAGTTATAAGAAGAAGGGTGTACAAAAATTTCATATAATAATCTTTAAGGCAGTTATAGTTTTATGATATATGCAAGTACGTAGAATGGTGGCGGTGGAATATCTACATCTGTACTTCCAAGACCATCAGTAGTTCCATCTCCTACTTCACCAGAAAATGAACTATTAGCATGTTGATGACTGCCATTAGCAACCGTATTCGTTTTTACATTTCCAGCCAAACTACCTCCTTTCCCTCCCGCGGCAGACCCCGGATTAGCACCATTATGAGGATCATTATGATTTTTAGCAGATCCCAAGTTAGCATGAGTTATGTAGTGAATATGTGTCCCTGATAATCCTATCGCTACGTTAGCGCCATCTCCATCAACTACATGATGGTGAGTGGGAATATTTTCTTTAGATAATGTAACCGTAGTTCCTCCACCATCATCATGTACAGTTCCATAAGCACCACCTGCAGCTACAATAAACTTCCCTTTTAAAGAATCATATAACTTCCACCCATCAGGCACATCCGCTTCCGAACCACTCCACATTACAACAATACCAGCTGGAATTAAGTCAAAACCACCTTCTTTTACTTTTCCAGCAACATCAAGATTTCCAGTGCCCCCTATATCTCCTGTAACACTTACAGCACCAGCCACTTTGACAATACCAGTTACTTTTACATTTCCATTAACATCCAATTTCGCACTAGGATCATCAGTTCCAATTCCCACATCATCCGCAGTAGTAAAAATTACATTAGCAGAATCTGCTGCTTGCCATCTGTTTAATGAATACCAGGCATCCTTTTTTTCAAGCCAAAAATAGAATTCGGAATTTAAAGAATCGAATACCAATAATCCATTTGCCCTAGGGGTATTAACCATTTCTTTAGCATTTGAATTAGTGGGATCAACTCGCGGAATTAATAATCCTCTAGTTTGATTATCTACCCCAGATAAATCTAATACAGAAGAAGAATCTGGTAATAAAGTATTGATCCCAACTTGTGCAAACGAAATAGTAGAAAACATCATTAAACTTGATGCCACGGCTAACTTTTTAATAGTACTCTTTATCATAATTGTAATTTTATTCTCTATTCAATCAGTTTATTTCCACTTGTGCAGCCTCTGTTCTAATTACTTTACCCGATGTTAAATAAACTCGAACCTGATAACTGTAATTCCCTTCTTTAAGACCTTTTTCATTATATATTCTATCCTCTAATAGTGCCGACACCTTTTTGTATTGTTCGTCGCTCTTTTTTCGAAACACCACATATCCTTTAAGCTCGTCCCCTTCAATTGGCTTATGTTTCCAATACAACTGCACCTTATTTGCTTTTTCTTTATATTTTAATGTAAGTTCTACATCCACCACAGCATCATCGGCTCTTTCCGATTTAAAAGGAAATAATTTCGATTTGTTGGATGCATTACCCGTAGAATCCATTGCAACTAGGTGGTATTCGTACAAAACCCCAGCATCAATATTTCTATCTGTAAACTGAGCTCTCGTTAAAGGAATTGTATTCACGTTTACCGTTTCCCACTCAGGATCGATTTTAGATCTTCGGAACAAATCATAGCCCAATAAATCTGGCTCTACATTTGGAATCCATTGAATTTGAAGGCTTCCCTCCTTCTCAAATATTTTTTTAATGTACGGTTGTGCTGGTGGCGTTACATCTGGCATTCTCAATTTAATAGGTGCCGACATCTCACTCATGTTGTATGAAGTATCGATAGCAGCTATCTTATAAAGGAAAAAGTTTTTGGCATTTTTCGGCAGCTCGTCTGTAAACTCGGCTTCTTTAATTGGCGAAGGAGTAATCAATACAAAAGTGCCTTTCTTAGCATTGTTTACAGTTCTGTAAATTCTGTAGCCCTCTAAGTCTTTCTCAGTGTTGGCTGTCCAAGTAATTTTAATTTTACCCGTGTCGCTAACCGCCTCTATGCCCGTTGGTGTGGCAGGAGCAATCATGTCCTCCACCTCTAAATAAATAATATTGGAAGCCGCTTCGTTGCCCGAAGTATCAACCGATGCTACATAGTAATAGTAACCCAATCCTTCCTGAGCTTGCTCAACAAAAATGGTATCTGTTTGAGCCAATGGTTTTGAATTTACCTTTATGTAATCAGCGTCATATTTTTCACTTCGGTAAACATTTAGCGTAACCTCGTCTTCATACACAGGATTGCTCCAAGCAATGCTCACCTCGTTCAACCTAATATCTACCTTGTGTAAACTGGTTGGTCTAATTGGCGGTGTAAGATCTTTAACGCTTACCGTAATTACATCGGACGCTTGCGACTCTTCTCCAAAAAAATCTATTGCCTTTAAGATATAGTCGTAGGTGTTGCTTTCTTCTAACTCTGCGTCTTCGTATAACAATTGAGCCTTGCCATTGCTCTCGTCGCTTTCTGAAATCAATATTGGGTAGTCGGTTATTTTAGTGTACCGTCTTTCCGCTGCTTTTTTCCGATATATATTAACTCCATAATAGAGTTTGGGCTCGGGAAGCCATTTAAATTTAACTGTTTTCTTTTTCTGTATTGTAGCAATTTCTTTGGGAGGCAAAGCGGTAACAGGTTTAGCTATCGTGATCTCGTCTGATTCGAGAACAACTGTTTCGCTACCATTTTTAATAGTGGTTACCTTGTATTTTACTTTATTGCCAATGGTAACCTTGTCGAAATAATAGATGCCTAAATACTCTGAAAATGATGTGCTGTTAAACGATTGAAGCATCACGTTCAATAATATAATTCCTTTGTATTGATCGTCGCGTAATTCTTGTACGATGGAATAACTTTCTCGCAGGATTGAATCTCGGTCTAGTCTGCTTTGAGGAATTGTCTTACCTCTTTTAATAGGATTGGCATTTAACTTTACCCATTGACTTGATGGCAATATTTTTTTATAAAGGGTAACGCCATTCGGGTATATCATAGATTCTGTATACCACTTCAAATGAATTCTCGCAGACTTAGAATTCCCCATGCTCGCTACCTTATATACCAACTGCCCGTCTTGAGCAAACAACATATATGGGAATATGCATAAGTATATTACGATCCAACCCCTTCTCTTCAAAATACTTCTCAATTTTTCAAATCTTGCTTTTTGGTCTTCCTAAATTTCATTCTCTCCACTTCAATATTGTCATCCGAAAGTTCCTTAAGCTCCTATCAGTATTGTAATCCACTCAAAATAAGAAGGTTGCAATCCAATGAATTTTCTATTAAAATAAACCCACTAACATCGCCCCTTCTACCACTAAAAAAAAGGTCGGCAAAGATACCAATCTAACTCAGCTCTACACCATTAAAGCGATTTAAAAACGAGACACTTGAATATTTATATCAATGTAGGAATTACTTAATATTGGGGAGTGCATGTCTTCCTATATAAATCAAGTAACGGATCGATCTTATTTAGCTCTTAAAAATGCTAATTGCCTATCTAAAGGCTTCTACTGTGCCCTGCCCTAAAGGACAGGACAAAAGGCATTGCGTTTAATTTTATCATTTTTATTACATGCACAAAGGCATTCCGATCGTTGTGCTGTATTTGCCCTAAAGGACAAATTTTTGAGATTGTTGGATAAGTCATCCAAGATGCGACTGAGGGGTTTTACATTTAATCATTCTTACAACAACATCAATCTGTTATCCAAGCGGACGTATGTTTGATTTCTAATAATACAACGGTCTTTTCGAATTAATTAACTTAGTTGGAGAGAGAAAAAGAAAAACAAGCGGATAAATACTTTTGAAGAGATATTGTAAGCGTCATTTAATTCTTTTTTCTCT
>JABSPQ010000412.1 GCA_013214205.1 Flavobacteriales bacterium | reverse complement strand
CTGTCCGTCAGTACCGAAATTTGTAGTCGGTATTTGCTCTTTCTAGCGCAAATAATCTTCAGTCCAAACCTCACGGTTAGCAACCTTGCAGCTTACTAATGGTTCGAGGCACTACCCTCGACCATAAGGGACTTGCAACCTCTAAATTAATAACCTATACTTTCAAGTAGATTAAAGATGCCCATGCTGGGCACACACAAAGGCTAAACCCATTGAAACGTTTTTCACCTTCGCAATGAAGTAATTAATGTAGTGCAGGGAACAACAAAAAATGCAATATCCCCCTATACGAGGGATATAAATTGTAAAATAATAGCTTATCATTGCTCAGAGCAAAAATTTAATCTTACAACAATGAAAAAGGATATATCTTCTGTACTTATTTGCGAAACAAGTAAATGGAACAAAGAAGCTATTGAGTCAATATTGAAAGGATATCGATTGCACAATTTAAATACACTTGACTATAAAGAGATTGAAAAAGAATTAAAAATCCACTCTTTCTCATTTTGCATTATAGCTTTAACTGATGAGTTCTTTGATTTTAATCGGATTGCTGAAATAATCTCCAATTACAACAGTGTTAAATTCATGATATTAGCAGGTAGGCTTTCTTTTTATCATACTCTAAAACTGGCCTCTGGGATAAAAGTTGCCATCATAGATGAAAATACAAGCGGATTAAGTGACATGACAATATGTATGAACGAACTAAAAACATCATCACAAAGTTCTTTCTGTCCTGCGATAAACGAAAGAGTTTTAGATTATTTGTTTAATCACAATACACCTTCCTATACGCCAAACATTAACTTAAGCAAGGAAGAGAAGGAAGTATTATCAGCATTAGGAGAAGGTAAAACCACAGAATCATCAGTAATTGAGTTAAATTTGACCAACAGCAAGGTAACTTCTATAAGAAAAAGATTGCTTGTAAAATTTAAGTGTAATAATTTAAATCAATTGGTAAAAGTTGCAGCAAAAGCGAATCTAATCTAAATAATGTGCAATGCTTTTCAACATAAGCTCATCAAGAAACTTTGCGAAGAGGTTTCTTGATTTACTATATTCAAAAACGTATATCACTTTATCTGTTTTATTCTTAGTGGGATTGGGAATAATCCTGTATCCTCTAGGGCAATTATCAAAAAAAACAATTGAGATAAACGCGTTAAAAAGCGCAGAATTCTATTCTTCTGTGTTGGATGAATTCAGGTCAATATACACTTCAGAAGTGATTAACAGAGTGCCTGACTCCTTGTATGTTGGCCATGATTACTTAAATCATGATAATGGCATACCTCTTCCCGCAACATTGTCAATGATACTGGGCAATAAATTAGGTGAACATGAGGGTGGTGTTTTTGCTAAGTTATACAGTCCCTACCCATTCCCTTGGCGAGAAGGCGGCTTAAAAAATAAGTTTCAAAAAACCGCATGGGAAACCTTAAAAAAAGATAAAACATCTGTTTATTATGAATTTACGAATATTGGGGGCAAACGATATTTAAAGTATGCTAAGGCAGATGTACTCAGACCGTCTTGTGTTTCTTGTCATAACACACACCCACAAACGCCAAAAAAAGGATGGGAAACTGGTGATGTTAGAGGTGTATTGGAAGTAAATATCCCAGTAGACAGACTGTTTAAAGCAAGTAATACAGGTGTATCTACTACTTTTTTCTATTCTCTATTTTTGACAATTACTATTCTCGTAATTCTTGGGATAGCCATACGTAGGTTAAAATTAGCCAACTCGCAAATCGAAGCATATGGTAAACAACGAGAACTTAGCACAAAAAATATTTTAGAAATTGTTGATAATGAGAAAAATAAAATCTCAGCCCACCTGCACGATCATATTGGCCAAATACTAACTTCTGCAAAATTAAACTTTGAACAAATTACTACATTGATTAGTAAAAATGATGCAGGCATTAAATTAACGGAGAATATGAGCCTACTGCTTGAAGAAGCTTATATTGAAGTAAAAGACTTGTCTTACAACATCGTTTCCCGAAAAATAATAGAACAAGGGCTCCATAAAGCAATTTTAGATTTCATTGCACGCCTTGAGATAATAGTTGACATTAAGTATCAACTATTATTTAAATGTGATGAATCACACATTAACCCATTCATTAAATCTGAAATTTTTGCTATTGTACAAGAAGCAAATAATAATATTATAAAATATGCTTTAGCTGAAAATGTCAATATTCAGATAATTGAAGGCGATAATGAGCTTAATGTTACAATTGAAGATGATGGTATTGGTTTTGATATTGATAGTATAATAAACAGTACTTATGATGGCTTAGGTTTAAGCAATATTCAAATTAGAACGGAGTGGCTAAAAGGTTCTTTTGCAGTTGAGTCTCAACCAGGAAAGGGTACAATAATAATAGCAGTAATTCCTCTGACACCTGACATTTAATCAAACCCATTTTCTAGAGCATACCTAACCAATTCGGCTGTGTTTTTAAGGCTCAATTTGGTTAAGATGTTTTTTCTGTGCGTTTTTACAGTAAATAAACTAATATGTAAGCGTTCAGATATTTCTGAAGATTGCTTGCCTTTGGCAATTAGGGCTAATACCTCTTTTTCTCTTTCTGTTATAACAGACAATGGGGTATCAATTTTTTCCGCATGAGATAAGAGCAGCTTAATCGTATTTTGATCTAGGTACCTACCATCACTCATAACAGTTTCGATGGCATTTATCAACTCTTCTTTACCATAATTTTTGTAGATATAACCAGCTCCTCCAGCTTTTAATAATTTATCAATACTATTCATATCATCGTACATCGATAACCCCAAGATCTTAGCATCTACATTTCTTTTTTTACATCCTCTACAAATTTCGTATCCATCCAAATCAGGAATATTAATATCTAACAGAACGATATCTGGTTTTTTTTCTAAAATCAACTCAATGGCTTCCATCCCTTTTGTTGTGTAACCAATAACATTAATATGATCCACAGTTTTAAAAACTCCCAAGAGGCCATCAATAACAATTTGATGATCATCGACAATTACCACACTTATTTTTTCTTCAACTTTCATCTAATTATGAGCTAATAATTTACAGTACCCTGCGTGACAGAGCTTTGTTCTGGCAAGACATTCAATAGCATCAGCTGTTGAATTTACTACATTTAGACAGACATCCAATAGTCTCCTATGCACCATATAGTCTGTTCGTTTGCCGACTGCTTATACCCAGGCTTTTTACATACAGGAGTTTTACTCGCGCCCACCCACATGGTAACGGTGTAAGAAGCACCATGAATCAATTTGCCACAAAGTCGAGTATAAGTCTTCTCATAGTACCGTTCATATTTCTTATCATAATCAATTTTTGTATTCATTCTTAGCATCCTAACGTTCGGTTCATTATCATATCCTGTTTCAGAATAAAGAAATATTTGAGGAATGACATCAATTATTGTGTTCTGCACATCTTCCATTGTCATATTCCAGAAGAACAAAGACCAAGATTGTTAAATGACAATGGCGCATGCTATGTTGCAGGGGTGGTTTGTATATTGGGATTTGATTAGTTAAGGATTGTACAAATCAAAGGGATCAAAATTATAACAAATCATACCTCAAATATGATAATCATTGTTGCGTATTTGTGTTACCATCCCTACGATACCTATGATTAAAGAATAGTTATATATTGTATCGGGAAATAGCCTGGCAAACAAAGAGTTTTAAACGGTAAAAAACGAAACGTTAACGTCGCTATACCGATTACATAAACTATTTATAATTCACAATTAAGTCTACAATTCTTGCAGCCAATTTTGCAGTACAATTGTCAATGTCAAATTCAGGATTCAACTCGGCGATATCACATGAGATAACCTTTTTAGTTTCCATTAAATATTTTAAGATGTCAAACACAAAGAAAGGAGTAAACCCCATGGGCGAAGGAGCACTTACTCCAGGAGCATAGGCAGACGAAAAACCATCCATATCGATTGTAATATACAAGGCGTCATTCCGATCAATAAATGAATCTAAGTGAGCAAGTAAAGTCTTCGTATTCTTAACATCACAATCATAATTAAGAACATATTCTACATTATTTTCTTTAGCAATACCAAATAGCTCTTTAGTATTAGCCGGTTGCTGAATTCCTATTGCAAAATATTCAACAGAGGAATTGTACTCACTAAAAATTTGTGCAAACGGGGTACCCGAATTAGGTTTGTTTTCCACTGGACGTAAATCAAAATGAGCATCAAAATTCACAATCCCAATTTTCTTTTTCTCTGTGTTTCCTATGGCTTCTATAATTCCTTTTAAATGTCCATAGGCTACATCATGCCCACCCCCTATTACAATCGGAAAAACATCATTTGGAATTAATTGAGCAACCACTGAAGCAAGGCCATCCTGACAAGCCTCCATATTTCCATCAAAACAAAGTACGTCTCCGAAATCGGTAATGCGTTTTTCATCGTGATGAAACGCCAATTTTGCCAATTGCTCTCTCAACTTACCAGGCCCATATTTAGCTCCAATGCGCCCTTGGTTTCGGCCAACACCTTCGTCGCAAGCATAACCTAATAAAGCAATATTAGTATTATTTATAGCTGATTTATTGTTGCTCAAATGATTGTCTTCAAACAATTCAACTGCCTGATACCAATATTGATTTCCTAATTCAGGTTTTGTTTCTCTGCCCTTCCAGTCCTCTTTTGTAGCAGGACGAAAACTTACTCCTAGATCAAATAAACCTGCTAACTCCATTTTTCTCCGTTTATATAAACTTGCTCAATATGGTTGGTTCCAAACGCATACGTTAATACGTTATAAGAATTAATTGGTTTTGTAAGCAATAGATTGGCTTTTTTTTCTACTGAAATTGAGCCAACTTCGTTTTCTAATCCCATTGCATATGCTCCATTAATAGTGGCAGCATTTATTGCTTCTTCTGGAGACATTTTCATTTTAATACATGCCGCAGCGACAACAAAATTCATATTACCCGATGGAGCAGAACCTGGATTGTAATCACTTGCTAATGCCAAAGGCAAGCCTGAATCAATTATTTTTCGCGCAGGTGTATATGGAATGCCTAAGAAATAGGAACATCCCGGCAAGGCAACAGGCATGGTAAAACTATCTTTTAATGCCTCAATATCTTCAGCTCGAATAAGCTCAAGATGATCTACCGACAGAGCTTTGTATTTAATACCTGCTTGTACGCCTCCAATCGCATTAAATTGGTTGACATGTATTTTCGGAATTAGTCCATGCTTTTCTCCTGCTTCCAAAACCAGCTCTGTGTCTTCCACCGAGAAGTAACCTATTTCACAGAAAACGTCGATGTAGTTGGCCAAATGTTCCTTTGCTACAATTGGTAACACTTCCTCGGTCATTAATTTCAGGAAAGCCGATTTGTCTGATTTATATTCATCAGGAAGTGCATGAGCTGCTAAAAATGTAGCCTTTATTGGAATTGTGTAGTTCTCATTTAGTCGTTTAATCACTCTAAGCATTTTCAGCTCGGCCTCTAATGTTAAGCCATAGCCCGATTTAATTTCAAGTGCACCAGTTCCCTGACGAATCACCTCTTCCAATCGCTGCTTGCTTTGCTGGTACAAATCTTCTTCAGAGGTTTCTTGTAACTTCTTTGCCGAATTCAAAATCCCTCCTCCAGCACTCGCTATTTCCTCATAGCTCATACCATTTATTCGGTCTACAAATTCTCCTTCCCGATTTCCAGCAAAAACAATGTGCGTGTGCGAATCACACCAAGCGGGCAAAATCATTTTACCAGTAGCATCTACAGTTTCATCCATTACATCTATAGGACAGTTTTCCATTGTACCATAATCTGCAATGTTGCCATCTTCAATTAAGAGGTATGCATTTTTTATAGTGGGTAAATTCTTTAATTCTTTGCCCGCACGAACCGAAATCGACCCCTCGTCTACTTGAATTAATTCTTTGATATTTTTAAATAGAAGGTTCATTAAAACAGATTGTTTAGGATGTTATCGTCAACTAAAGTAGGGATTGTTACTCTTAAATTTGGAGTTCGTTCCATCTCTCGTTTTATTGCAAATAATGCTTCTTTGTTTCGTGCCCAAGAGCGCCTTGCTACGCCATTATTTACATCATAAAAAAGCATACTTTTCAATCTAGCACCAGCCTCCTCTGTTCCATCGAGCAACAAACCAAAGCCTCCATTTATTACTTCTCCCCAACCAACGCCACCACCATTGTGGATGGATACCCAGGTTGCTCCTCTAAAACTATCGCCTATTACGTTGTGAATTGCCATATCTGCCGTGAACTTACTGCCATCGTAAATGTTGGATGTTTCTCTGTAAGGAGAATCCGTTCCACTTACATCGTGATGATCCCGTCCTAACACCACAGGCCCAATATTCCCCATCGCAACTGCTTTATTGAAGGCCGCCGCAATTTTTACCCTTCCTTCGGCATCAGCATATAATATACGAGCTTGCGAACCAACAACTAATTTGTTTTTTTTCGCATTCTTGATCCAAGTAATGTTGTCTTTCATCTGTAATTGAATTTCTTCTGGAGAAGTCTTCATTATCTTTTGGAGAACTTCCATTGCGATTTCATCCGTCTTATCTAAATCTTCGGATTTTCCAGAAGCGCAAACCCAACGAAAGGGACCGAATCCAAAGTCAAAACACATTGGTCCAAGGATATCCTGTACATAAGAGGGATATTTAAAATCAATTTTGTTTCCAGCCATAACATCTGCATCAGCCCGAGATGCCTCCAATAGAAAAGCGTTGCCATAATCGAAGAAATACGTTCCTCTTGCAGTGTGTTTATTTATTGCAGATGCATGTCGCCACAATGATTCTTGCACCTTCTTTTTAAATAATTCAGGTGTTTCACGAATCATTCTATTAGATTCTTCAAACGATATTCCAACGGGGTAATATCCTCCTGTCCATGGAATATGAAGTGATGTCTGATCCGATCCCAAATGAATAAACATCCTTTCATTATGGAAGCGTTCCCATACATCTACCACGTTTCCAATAAAGGCAATTGAAATTATTGCTTTGTCATTTTGCGCTTGCTTAACCCGTTTAACCAATGCGTCCATATTATCAATCAAGAGATCCACCCATCCTTGCTCATGTCTTTTTGTGGCTGCTTTCGGATTTACCTCAGCGCAAATGGTAATACAACCAGCAATATTTCCTGCTTTAGGTTGGGCTCCGCTCATGCCGCCCAACCCCGACGTTAAAAATATTTTCCCTTGAGGTGATTCATCTTTAGGCAGTACTTTTCGGAATGCATTCATCAGCGTAATGGTGGTTCCATGAACAATTCCTTGCGGACCAATGTACATAAAAGAGCCTGCTGTCATCTGTCCGTATTGCGTAACGCCCAATGCATTAAACTTTTCCCAATCGTTCGGTTTTGAATAATTCGGAACCATCATGCCGTTGGTTAACACAACCCGTGGCGCTTCTTTGGATGACGGAAACAAACCCATTGGGTGACCCGAATAAATGTGCAATGTCTGCTCATCCGTCATGCTTGCTAAATATTGCATCACCAATAAGTACTGCGCCCAATTCTGAAAAACAGCACCATTTCCACCGTAGGTAATTAATTCTTCGGGATGTTGTGCAATGTTTGGATTCAGGTTGTTTTGAATCATCAACATTATCGCTGCTGCTTGCATCGATTGTGAAGGGTATTCTGATATTGACCTAGCGTACATTTCATAATTTGGCTTAAACCGATACATGTAGATGCGACCAAAATCAAGTAACTCTTGAGCGAACTCAAATGCTAGTTCCTGATGCCATTCTTTGGGAAAATAACGCAACGCATTTCTGATGGCCAACTGTTTTTCTTCTTTGGTCAGAATATCCTTTCGTCTTGGAGCTCTATTAACCCTTTTGGGATAAGCCCTTTTAAGGGGTAGATGATCAGGGATTCCCTCTAATATTTTTGCTTGAAATGTCATGACGCTTTTTTTTTATTTACAATGAATACCCGTGAACAAACCATTGATATCATTGCGTTAATATCATCTTTCAGTAATCTATCTTCCTCTAATTTGGGAACCCGTTTTCTAATGATGTCATGATTTTCCTCAATCAGATCGGAGCATCTGTTAGGTCTTCTAAATTCTAAAGCTTGTGCACCATACATTAATTCGATGGCAATAATTTTTTCAATGTTTCCTAAAATTTGATTGAGTTTCCTTCCCGATATGCTGCCCATTGATACATGATCTTCCTGCCCTAAAGAAGTAGGTACGCTGTCTGCCGAAGGAGGAAAACACAATGATTTATTTTCGGTTACCAAAGCAGCCGTGGTGTATTGAGGAATCATTAAGCCTGAATTTAATCCTCCATTTTGGGTTAACATTCTCGGCAAATCATATCTACCTTCCAACAATAAGTAGCATCTTCTATCCGAGATATTACCCAATTCGGAAGCTGCAATAGATACATAATCCAATGCCATAGCCAATGGTTGACCATGAAAATTTCCACCAGAAATAATTTCCGTATCACTCAACACAATTGGATTGTCGGTCACCGAATTCATTTCAACTTCAGCCAATTCTTTTAAATGACTATATGCGTTTCGAGACGCTCCATGAACATGTGCAATGCAGCGCATAGAATATGGATCTTGTACCCTATCACAATTTTCGTGAGACATCATATTTTCTGAATCTTCCAATAACATTCGCATGCGGGTGGCCACCATTTTAGAACCGATAAAAGGACGTACATCATAAAGACCTGCTAAAAATGGATCACTGCTCCCTTGAAATCCTTCTAAACTCATTGCGCCAGCAACATCAGCTAAATCGAGCAGATACTCCATTTTATCTAAAGCAGTTATAGCATGTGCCAAAATAAATTGCGTTCCGTTAATCAGTGCCAGTCCCTCTTTTGCTTGCAATCGCATGGGCTGCAATCCATGATCTTCTAATACATCTTTAGCAAACACAATTTTATCTTTTACCCAAAATTCTCCCTCGCCGATAAGCGGTAAAAACAAATGCGAAAGCGGAGCTAAATCTCCTGATGCTCCTACTGACCCTTGCTCTGGAACAACAGGTAAAAGATCATTATTAATAAAGAACATTATTCGTTCAATTACTTCCAATCGGATTCCTGAATAGCCTTGACATAATGCGTGTACTTTGCATATCATCATAATTTTAGACAACTCCTTATCAATTGGTTTACCCACCCCCACAGCATGGGATAAAAGTAAATTCTCTTGAAGTTGAATGATTTCTTCTAAACTAATTTGAGTGTCGCATAGCGGCCCGAAACCTGTGTTGATTCCATAAACAGCTTTATCTGATTTGGCCACCCCTTCTACTATATCACGACAGGCATTGATCTTCACGATCGCGTGGTTGATGTTGCCAATAATTTCTGCTTTAGCCATTTTGATGACCTTATCGACAGACAGTTTATCTATTCCGTATTTGAATTCCATAAATAACATTTACTTATTGCAATTATACGCTTACATTTGATGCCTAGTAATACCATCTATTTAATAGTTTAATAATCATGGGTTATCAATTAGAATTAAGACACCTCCGCTATTTTTTGGCTGTAGCCGACAATTTGCATTTTAGAAAAGCCGCAGAGCGTTTATTTATTTCTCAACCAGGACTGAGCAGGCAAATAAAAGAAATGGAAGCAGGGATTGGCATTCAACTGTTTGAACGGCATAATAGAAAAGTAGAATTGACTACAGCAGGTTTATATCTACAAAAAGAATTTAAAGGATATTTTACTCGACTTAACCATTCTATTGAGCATGCTAAATTATTAAACGACGGCTTGCTTGGCAACATCCGATTTGGTTATGTAGGATCTGCCATGCAACAAGTTATTCCAGAATTACTACTTGCATTAAAAAAAGACCATCCAAATGTTATTTTCAATTTGAAAGAAATGGACAACCAAAATCAAATCGACAGCTTATTTTCCAACGACATAGATATTGGATTTGTAAGACAAGAAAGAATCCCTAAAGCATTAGAATCGTTCCCTGTATTGGAAGAACCTTTTTGCTTGGTGCTACCCAAAAATCATCCTGTGAATTCTCGTAATTTTAATAGTATTTCTCAATTAAAAGAAGAAGCATTTATCCTATTCGACACCAACTATAGTCCTGCTTATTATGGAAAAATAATGCAAATATTTGAGGACAGTGGGTTCACTCCTACCGTTTCGCACAGCACCATTCATTCTGCTTCTATTTTTAAATTGATAGAAAATAATTTAGGGATTTCAATTGTTCCAAAATCATTGCAACAAGATCATTTGCCAGGAGTAAAATTTATCGAACTAAAAAACATCCCTCAACGAACTATTCTATCAGCGGTATGGAATCAGAACAATAGGAACCCAATTTTGAGAGGACTAATTTCGAAGATTACAAATTGATGCCAACTGGGTAGAACATGTTCTAAAATATATGGATACAAAGACCTCTGATTGATGCACTTCTCCTGTTTTCTTATCTATTACTTCTAACTTCTTACCAGTGTAATCCACCTCCATCTTGTCTCCAGCTTTGCGCTCAATTCGCATAGAAACATTGGTGTGACCCCGCCATTTTTTATAATAAACCCTAAATTGTGTATGCTGATAACCATCGGGGTGTTCCAATATATACTCTTCCCAAAGTTTATAAAGAGTTACACCTGGCTTGGTAAGATCCTTCTGCATCTTAACAAAACGTTTCTGAAGAATCTCTAATCGTTGATTAACGGTATCTGGGTCTTCACTCTAAAAAAGGGCATGAAGATGGCTGTTACTCATATCCTGAACCTGCTCATAGGTGAGCTTAGAGGTGAGATGTAATTGTAAATACTCCTTAACCGTATTGCGTGATATTCCACAATACTTACTAACTCATGTTACGCAGTTATAAATGATAAATTTCCATATGGATGTTGAAAACTTATTGCAGATTTATCAGGAGGGCTTAATGGCCAGTTCTTTTCAGGTAACGTATACAGGGTTGTCAGATATTACAGACAATGTAATAAGTCATGATAAATTCACTCGACTCTTGTCTAGCGGTTTTGTGAATGAGAAGCATGTGTGGAAACTGGAGGGTTCGTAATTCTAGTTGTTTTTATCTGTGGTGGGTTTACCAACGCTTTTGGAGGATTTGACTATCTAGCGAGAACTATTTGTACGGTAGTTCCTGTTGTAACTGTACTTGTAACTTACCTAGGTCTTTTTAGCTTTAAAGCCATTCTAAAAGTTTCCGTTTTGGCATTAATCATATTTGGTGTATTTTTAATCCCAGGTGTTGTTCAATAAGTATTTAACCAAATAACTCGACTAAATGTTAGACACAAATATAGAAGAAGTAGTTCAAGAAGACTTTGAATTTGCAACGGTTCTACAACATTATGGAATCGATTTTTTTAAGTGCAAAAATCTAACAATTAAAGAGGCTTGCGCAGGAAATAATGTGGAGGCCCAAAGAGTGCTGGCTTACAAGAATATTGAAGGACCGAATCTGTCCAAAGATGGGAATGTCAATAGTAGGAGTGATGTGACACAAATTGTTGATACATTAATTAAATCGCACGACTACTTTATTAATAACAAACTCCCTGATTTAAATCAACTGATATTGAATCTAAAGCCTGAATACTTTACTGAATCGGAGAAAAGTAAATGTGAAGAGATTAAGTTTTTGTTTGCAGACTTTTCTTTCAAATTTATTTGGCACATGCGTCTAGAGGAAAAAGGCTATTTCGACTATGTGAATAAATTGGCAATTGCAAGTACCAGTGCCAGAGAATGCCCTAAGGAATGGTTAGAGGTAATATTAAACTCATTTTCTTTATCCGAATTCGAGATGGCGCATGGTAACGACGACGATGAACTGGTTGCAATAGGAGAAATCACTAATAATTATGACTTAAAAGAATCGGATCATTTATATCTTTCTGTTTTGTACAAAGAACTCCAAAAGTTCGAGAAAGAGCTGATTCAGCATGCTCGAATAGAGGATTCTGTTTTGCTGCCTAAGGCCATTGAATTAGAAAACATTTTGAGGCAACCTTTGTAAATTCCATAATCTAATCCGTCAATTTTTTTCAGGAATAGAGAATCCTTTTGAAGGATCGGATCTTGATTGTCAACTGCTAGTAAGTCAGATGCATATTGGTTTTGGGCTTAATGTAGGTGTAACAAGGCTGAACTTTTGTTGTCTTATATTTAACTCGAAGATAATTCCTCTGGGCTCTGCCTTGGGGAGCTTAATTGCGACAAAACCGATAATTTACCCTTTATATAAATAGTTTAAATATCTTCGCACCCCAAGATAGTTTGTCATTAGCTTCAAACTTGTACATGTTTTGGACACTCTTGGTAAAACCAAATATTTAAGTATGAATAAAGCACTAATCCTCATATTTCTTAATTTATTAATTTGCGTTCAATTCGTAATTGCAGTAGATCTTGGTCAAAAAATAGAAGCAGAATCAGCTGCTCTGTCCGGTACAACAGAATTGGTTTTTAACACAACCGCTTCGGGAGAAACCTTTGTGAAGTTATTGAGCTCTGCGCCAGAGGGATCTGTGCAATTTAACGTAGACAATATACCTATAAACGGCACCTATAAGCTATATGCATATAGTTTCAATGCAGGAGTTACGCAAAACATCAACCTTTCGGTGAACGGTGGAACGGATACAATAGTAACGCTTCAGCCTTCCAATTGGGCTTTCGAGGGAGAGCCGAGATTCACCTTGTTTGAGGTGGATTTGCTTCAGGGTAGTAACACCATATCTTTTACAGCTCTTTCTGGAGTTCAGGTATTACTGGATTGTTTTAAAGTCACAGAAAATTTTAATGCATACTATTTTAGTTCAGCGGGAGATGATGATGCCAATGATGGCAGTATTACTTCCCCTTGGCAAACATTAACCAAAGCCAATGAGGTGGCAATAAAAGACGGGCTGTTGCTTGGTGGTGATAAAGTTTTCTTTAAGTCTGGTGATACTTTTGAAGGTAATTTTGAAATTAGGTGCTCTGGAACAGTAGATCTCCCTATCGAAATTACTAGTTATGATGTAGGTGACCTACCCATTATTTCCGGGTCGGGTAATATAGGCGGAGGTGATTATTTTGAAGCGATAAAGCTCATTAATGCATCCAATATTGTTCTATCAAAAATTTGGGTTAAAAACGATAGGCAAGATTCAACTAGGTATAGCTACGGCTCCACAAAAAGTTTTGGAATTTTGGTAGCAGCTAATAAATGGGGTGGGGTAGTAAGTAATCTAGCCTTTAGGGATTTGAAGATATCTGATGTGTATGGTGTCGTGATGCCAGTGGAATTTAATAGCTTGTCTGTAACGGGAATTCGATTTGAATCGGATAGTAGTGAGGTAGGTACAGACGTTAATATACAAGATGTACTTATAGAAGGTTGCTACTTTACCCATATTGGTAAGGCGGGAGTATGGTCCATACACAAAGGGAAAGATGGCGGAGTAGATTCTGTAAATCGAAGTAAAAATTTTACTATCCGTAACAATACCTTTTATCAAACGGGTGGTTCGGGTATAATCCTTTCAAAAGTTAACAATGCCTTAGTAGAGAATAACGATTTTGATCATTCAGGATATAGCAATGTAAGCGAGCCGAGATTGGTAGGACGAGGAAGTGGTATGTGGGTGTTTTCTTGTAGAAATATCTTGGCGCAGTACAATCGTTCTCTTAGTATAAGAGGTGATGGCGACTCCTATGGTATGCACATTGATTTTGGAAATAAAAACATTATTTATCAATACAACTACAGTGAAGATAGCGAAGGTGGCTTTTGTGAAATATTAGGGGATAATCATAATGTAGCTTATAGATTTAATGTTAGTGTAAATGATGGTTTCCGAGATTTTCATGGTAATTCTATTTGGACTTCAGGTTATGTTGGTACTGGTAATGACCCTGTACCTTCAAATGGAGTTTACGTTTATAATAACACAATTTATTTAGCAGAAAATTTAGCGCCCGACATCTCTCTTTTTAGCCAAAATACATATATCTATAACAACATATTTAAGCAAACGGGTGCTGGTGTTATTGGTGAAAATGTAACTATTGAAATTCAAAATGGAGGTGAATTTATCGTAGCCAACAATCTGTTTGAAGGTAATATTAGCACGCAGTTTACCGATTATGACAATTCCGCAGTTTTTGCTGATCCATCATTCCAAACCGAAGGTGCCCTAAATATTGAAGGCTATAAAATATTAGCGGGAAGTCAAGCTATAGATGCAGGAACGGCATTTCCGGAACCGACCTTTCCAAAGGCAGGCCAAGGTGTTTTTAAAGACATTACGCTTTATCCAATTTATGATTTATATGGCAATTCAGTGGATGTGAGCAATGTTGCACCTAATATTGGAGCAGATAATAGTTTTAGCATCATAACAGGAGCGTTGAATGAAGATGCCGAAACTGGTTCAAATATCAAAATATGGCCCAATCCTACTACTGGAATGATATCAATTAAACTGGGAGAATCGGAAAGCGACTACAGCTATTTTGTTTTTGATATTAACGGTAAACTCAAACAAACTGGTAATCTTAGTAGCGAAAATAATACTGTTAGCTTAAATAAATTCTACTCAGGAATTTACTTTCTGCATATCGACTCTTTTGAGCCTATTAAAGTTATTAAGTATTAAACAGCTTGTTGAAAATTTCGTGACATTGTACCTGAGTCTGTATTTTGGATCGTAAATATTTGAAGGTTCACTGTTTAATAATTCCTTTAAAGGGGAGGTGTTACAGGACAAACGCATCTAATTACTCATAATCTTCCTTAAAAAGTCATTATCCCATCCTGCCATCTTTCTTTTTGCTTTAATTCCAATTTTGGTGCTGTCTTTTTTTAGTAAGTTCAGAGCTATTCTGGTAATTGTTGAATAGTTTTCAGCCGCATTACCTCTTCTTTTTCTGCTTAAATCTTCATTAAAAGCAATATCAAGAACCCAATGAACGCTGAATTCAACTCATAAATGCAACTTCTGGGTTAAATAATAATTGATTCATTACAAATGTAGGTGTTTCATATCCAAACCTTTTTCTAGGCCTATTATTTAGCTTCAATTCTATCTCTTTAATCCTTTGTTCATTAATGTTGGTAAAGTCTGAACCTTTCCTGAAATACTGCCTAATTAGCCCATTTAAATTTTCATTAG
>JABSPQ010000411.1 GCA_013214205.1 Flavobacteriales bacterium | reverse complement strand
TGCCCAAGGGATAACCCAGTGGTATTTTTATGTCAAATATTAGAGGCCGTTTAGTGGTTGAAACTTCAATTTGACCTGCGACATATAGTTCCTTAAGATTAAATGGTATTGTAACAGTAATACGTTCGTTTTCAGAAAAAAACTTATTGTAAAGTGCGAGCTTTTGATCCATTAACCAAAAGTCCTTGTTTTTAGAATCGTAGGCCCAGCATCCTCTTTTCTATTTCCGTTATTATCATCACTATGAAATTCAGCGTTAATAGGAAAATAGGTTTTGATATTATCACTGTTTGCCTCAATCTTTCTAAGCATATTGCTCATATCATTTGCAAGGCTCTTTTTCTTTCCTGAAGTCATTGTTTCAGACACTACGTTATTAGAATTTGCAGGATCTTTAAGCTGAATTGATTCAATTTTATCCTTTATAAACTTCATCGTCATTTCCAATTTATCCCAAATTCCATCAGGAACATTTCCGGAATTATCTTCAAAGGCTTTAATTGTAATCAGCTCAATGAGAAATGACTTGTATTTTTTATTGTTACAAGCCTTCCATATTTTAAGTAGTTTAGCGATATCACGCTCAGCGTTTTTACCACTAATGTGTTCAATATGAGTTTTTATATTTGTCTTTGTTTCTGAAGCAGGGGTCTCATTCTTGGCTCTCACATACAGTTTTAAATCATGTGTGTTCGAGTATTCATCTTTATTAATTTCTCGACCAGGTACAATGTCCAGCTCTATTTCATCTCCTCCAATATTAAAAGTCAATCCTATACTCACTCGTTGCTTCCGAACAGGTTTTAGTAGCTCATCGTCTTTATACTCCTTTTGAAAATAAGTGAATACATTATCTGCCATTTCTTCCAACGTGTCAAAGCTTTCTCGCTTAAAAGGAATGCATATATCAATATCAAACTTGGTGTTAATTGCAGTATGCTTGGCATACGACCCCGAATTGATAGGGTCAGTTGCTTTCTTGTCTGAATAGTTCTCTATTAGAGCTTGCTTTACTTCGTTTCCTTTTATTATATACTTGTCCATCAAACTTTGTACATGCTTCATGTGATGAGATTCAAGTACGTTATCTAAATGTTCATTTTTATTAGTTGCCATATTATATTTTATTGAATGTTACTCGTGCTCAGTCATTATTTATGCCAACGAACAACAACTGCCTAATTGACATATTATTAACCCATATAGATATTGCTAATTCCCCTTAAAACTTATAGGACACAACTGTTATACTATTTATTACATGTAATACTAAACTGAAAGTTTGCTCTTGACATAAAAGTGAATAATAGTGTGGTTAATATGTTTCGTAATCAATCCATTTATTTATTCGGATAAGGATCATTAGGTGCATCGCCTTGTCCTGAAAGATTTTTCCAGCATTTTTTTATGTGTGTCAACGAAGAGTAATTTGAACATGGGGGTAAAGAGCTTCGTGAAGCCATAGTTATAACATCTCCGCAATCTTGACATTCAAACGTACCAGCCGATACATCTGAACCATAAGGAATACAATTTTTATCCATAATTTTTATTTATTAATTATTTTTTGTGATTTAAGCATCCTCCTCAATTCTAATCTCCTTTTTTATGCTTGTGCTTTTTTAAAGGCGGGTATTTAGGTTTCTTTTCTGGTGAAACACGTCTTCTTTTGTCTAAACCCCCATCATCTTTCTTGGGTTTTGGACCTGGTTTAATAGCTTCTATTTTCATAATATATTTGTTTATTATTCAACAAGTACTTTTATCTGTTACTCGAACAGGGACAACCCAGCTATTTAGCTCATAACATTCATCAGTTGGAATACTATTACAAGAATTACATAGAGGTACTATATACCAAACAGCACTTGCATTACCATGGCAATTAATAACATGTCCTCCCACGTCTGCATAGTTTCCGCAACCTTTCCTAGCACACTTATTGAACGTTGAGTTTGTACTTTTCTCCCAATGTTCTTTATAACTTTTACAGCCACATGTTGGAGGACGATATCCCGTTAGATTTTTTACATTCATTTATTAATAGATTTTTATTTCCGATTTCAATCTTCGTGATTAAAATTCTTCTTTGACACCACCAAACACGTAACCAATTGGATTACATGCTCGTAATGTCAATTTCCAGTATAGTCAACTCCTATACCAATCCTAATTAGTGGTGTTATTTTGAAAATTTGTCAGTATATTCCTGAAAATGATGCGTGTACACCGCTACATTATGTCAGGCGTCACGGCGTGTACGCATCACTTGTCAATAAAAAGGAATGCCACATCAACATCTAACCCATTGGCAATCTTTCCCATTGTGTCAATTGATACGTTTCGTCTAGCTAGTTCAATTTTTGATATGGTCGTTCGATCGACATCTACTTTTATAGCAAAATTTGCCTGAGACAACCCTTGCTCTTTACGCAATTCAAGAACTCTTTTTGCGAATTTTATTCTAATGCTCATATGTAATGATACCTTTTAATTTCACTTAAATAATTCAAGAGAAATCTCGAAGGCAGAACTTAGAATAGCTTCACCTTGCGTCAAATTCCTCTTAACATAACGTGAATAATAGAATGGTAACTGTAGCGGACTTAAATATAGAAAATTAAAAATGGTTGCCAATCGTCTGATTGTCTATTTGTTTGAGCTCTCTAATTATGGCGACCTCCTCCTTATTTAACTTATAAACCATTTGTTCTAATGTACATTGCTAATATATGCCATGTTATAAAACACAAAAAACCAATAATTAATAAACGATATTGCCAAATATTTCTCTTCTCTGCAATTTTACTATTCTTATTTAATTGTTTTGTAGCAGTATCAATACCCATTTGAATTTTTTCAGGATGTACACCAGTTAGAGGAAACACTCCTTTTTCAATGTCTAGCAATTGGTTGTTGGTAAAGAGAGAAGATAATTGGACATGAATAAATTTAATTCCTAAATAGATGCTTAAACTCCATGATATGATGCTTAATGCTAATGGTATTTGAGACCAACTCAGACTCGAATCAACAGTTTTATGAATTGAAAAACCAATTGACGTGACACATAGAGCAATCAAATAGTATGTGTATTTTTCTTGAGATTGTCTATAATTTTTTTGTACTTCAAGTTGTTCGCTCATCCTTTCATAACTTTAATTTAAACTCTCCACAATTTTAGTTTCCTCATCTACATTATCTTCTAATTCTGGAAATTGTAATAAGCAAGAACGAATTTTATCATTGTAAATAATTTGATCCCCTTCATCGTGCTTTGCTAGACAGAGGTAATAGGTTACCCCATTGTGCTTTTTATAAATAAGCCATTCTCCTGTTAAGCCTTCTGATTGAAGTGTACTAATAGCTTTACTGTACATTCTTGCAGTAATGTTAAGCTCGCTTTCATCCAAAAGTTCTTGTAATTCCGCTTTCTTCTTTTCTTTCAGCTTGCCTTCATAATACCAATAGTTAATGCAGTTTTTTACTGCTGAATACCCCCTAGAAGCATAAGCTCCATGATGAACATGTTTTAATCCTTTGAGTGGTTCATTTTTAAACGGCTTTCGCTCGGTAGAACATTTCTCCAGTTCTATTAGTTCAATTAAATCAAGTATTTCTCTACTATGAAAGTACTCGACAACAGAAATGAATGTGTCTTCATTCTTAATAACATACTTTTCTCCTACTTGCAGATGATGCCTAAGAAGTTGATTTATTAATACATTTGAAACTTTCCCATTAGCCTTTAGTTTAACACGCAGTCTTCCATTGAGATCATTCAGAGTATTACTAATATTTGCTTGTTCGGTCTCTAACTTAGTACAGTCCTTTTCTTGAACAATCAATGAATCAGCAACTTCCTGATGTATCTGATAACACTTATTGGCGATATTTTCTAAATCCTTATCCATTCCCCTCCACAATCTTAATTTCCTCCTCACTCAACTCATAAACCATTTGGTCTATCTCCTTAACTGCATTCAAAATCTTCCTTTAGATGCCTCATTTTCCGCATCTGAGAAAAATATCAAATTATTTATATATCTGAACGCACCTATATCACTATTATAAGCTTTTCTTAATGTCTCTGTTGAAAATTGGTTTGTCTTTTCTGGGCCATGGCCATGATCTGAAGCAATAATTTCAATTAATTCTTCTCTTGTTTTTTCACCATTCATAACTTTAATTATTTAACCTTATTTCTAACTCCCCTCCACAATCTTTATCTCCTCCTCACTCAACCCATACAGCTCATAAACCATTTGGTCTATTTCGTTATCCGTTTTATCAATCTCTGCTTTTAGGGTTTGTGCTTCTGCCTTTTTCTTTTCAAAAACCTCCATCCAATCCATTTCATCGGATTTAGATAGTTTCTCGCCATCAGCTTTTTTAATAGCCTTGTTCAGTTCTTTGATAAATTCTGCAAAGTCTAGTTCGTGCCAGTTTTGGAGTTTTCTTGGTAGTTCCTCTATTCCTAAATGTTGTTTTATATACTTTCCGAATGTCTGAATCTTAATAAAATTGGCATCAGACTTTTCTAACCTTAATGTAGCTAACAAACCAAGCTTGCCATTACTATTTGATAATCCTTTTGGAATAGGAAAATCTTTAAAATGCTGAAGTTTAACTTTTGGAAATAAGTCATCAAACTCGGAATAATTTTGTCTGAAATAAAATGACATACTTGACGAATTTATAATCGATAAGACCTCTTGTGGATTCCATTCTCCCTGCTCCATAAACCGAGCAACAAAGACGGATTGATCAGTAATAAACTTATCATTCAAAAATGTTGCGACAAGTCTTTTTGATGGAATTTGTCGTAAAACAATTCTATCTCCTTCAAAAAACTTAGGTTCTCTCGGTTCTGCTAGCCAGTTACCATAACTGATAAAACTATTATTATCCCATTTTGTATGCCACCTTTGAACATGTTTTCCTCTCAAATATGGAACAAACGTTTCATCTTCTTTCAATTGCGATTGATAGGGGTCAGTCGCAATTAACTCTTTAGTGTGTCCTACTCTTTTGTGATAAACACCAACACCACGTCCAATACTAGTGAATGATGCTAGCGAAACAACGTTTGTTTTGAACTTAGATAAAACATTTTTTATTTCTTTTGTAGCAGTAATGTTTATCGTGAACTCTTCGTTCTTTAACCACTCTTTTTGATTTTCGACTCCAAAATTTTCAAATTCTTGTTTATCACATAAACATAACCTAGTGTTTGTGTCGTCTGTAACTAATGAATAAGTGAGGATTACAGTGTCTACATTAGCATCTGTGAAAGTTCCATTTGGCATTGAAACAATTTCCTCTAAATGTGAATTATTAATAAGAAAAGCTCGAACATCTTTCAAGAATAAATTATTCAACCAAGCATTCGGAATTATTAAGGAAATCTTACCTGATTTACCTATCAAACTCAGGCTTCGTTCCATAAATAAAACGTATAAATCGATTTGATAAACAGAAGTATTGAATTGTGTAGTCAAATAGGCCTTTATTGATTCACTAAAATTTTCACCTTTACTACTTACATAAGGCGGATTGCCAATCACCACATCAAAGCCACCCTTTGCAAATATTTCAGAGAACTCATCTTCCCATTTGAATGCCTTATCTCCTGCAACGCTCTTGTCGTCTATTAGAGAATTGCCACACTTAATATTACTGCTTAAGTCGTTTAGTTTTCTTCTTGGTTGTGCGGTACGTAACCACAAAGAAAGCTTGGCTATTTCAACAGATTCTTCGTTTATGTCTACTCCAAAGATGTTGTTCTCCAATACCGTGTTTTCGATATCTGGAAATACAAAGCCACCGCCCAATAAATTGGTTTGTAGTTCATCAATGTATTGGTGTTCCTTGATAAGGAAGTCTAACGCTTGGTTTAAAAATGCACCAGAACCACAAGCAGGGTCGCAGATGGTTAAGGTGAGTAACCAATCTCTGTAAGTTTCTAATTTGGTTTGTAAAGTCTTTAGTGTTTGAGTTGGTCGGCCTTTTCTGTTTTTCAAGTATTCCGCTTCTTCAATTCC
>JABSPQ010000410.1 GCA_013214205.1 Flavobacteriales bacterium | reverse complement strand
CTTAGCTTCTTTTTTAGATTATTCTCTTTTCGTTGAGCTGATTTTAACTCTAAAAAACTCTCTTTTATTATAATTTCAAACACCTTTCCCATACCATAAATTTACACAAAATATAATGCCTTATGAAATTAAATTGGTATCATTTCAATAATTTGCTCTCTATCAGAATCAAAGTCAAAAAACTTTCATGTATTTATATTCGTATATCTGTTTCAGTTTTAAACTGTTGAATAAATGTTGATTTGGATTAATGCTCTGATTTGCACGTAGGTAGCGGTACAGGTAGCTTTTTATTGATTTGAAAGCATATCTTTGCCAACTTTTTACGCATACTTTATGAAGAAGCTATTCCAAAATTTCACGTTCAATATTAAAGACGATGTCTTTTCAGGTTTAACCGTTGCGTTGGCTTTAGTGCCAGAAGCGGTTGCCTTCGCATTTGTTGCCGGTATTGATCCTTTGGTTGCTTTGTATGGTGCGTTTATCATGGGGCTTATTACTTCTTTGTTTGGTGGGCGTCCAGGTATGATTTCTGGAGCTACTGGCGCAATGGCGGTGGTAATGGTTAATATGATTCAACAAGGTAATGAAGTTGGTTTGGCCATGGCCGAACCGATTAATAACTTGGGTACTCAGTGGTTGTTCATCACACTTTTAATAGTTGGAGTTTTACAAGTTTCTTCGGGTCTGTTTAAGCTAGGCAAGTTCGTTCGTCTTATTCCACACTCTGTAATGATGGGCTTTGTGAATGGTTTGGCCATCGTTATTTTTCGATCTCAATTTGGCATGATGCCGGATATAGCACCTGAGGGAGTTACTATTATGAGCGATACAGGTGCTTGGTTTCAAGCGTTTTTTAGCAATGCGGAAGTATGGACAATGTTAGGTTTAATAGGGCTAACAATGGGAATTATGTATTTCTTACCAATGCTTACCAAAAAGGCACCGTCTGCATTAGTAGCAATTATTGTAGTGGCTGCCATAACTATTTTCGGAAGTATTGATGTGGGTACTGTTGGTTCTTTCATCGTTGAAGGAGGAGGTTCTGGCTTAGAAGGCTCGCTACCAACATTGCAATTGGATTTAGGCGATTATTTTTCGACGATCACTGGGCATTGGGGATTGATTTTTTCCACGGCGTTTTTATTAGCAGCAGTAGGTCTTATTGAGTCGTTAATGACTTTGAATTTGGTTGATGAAATAACGGAAACAAGAGGTAGTGGAAATATAGAATGTATTGCTCAGGGTAGTGCAAACATATTGAGTGGTTTGTTTGGAGGAATGGGTGGTTGTGCTATGATAGGACAGTCGATAATCAATGTAAACTCTGGCGGTAGGGGCCGACTTTCGGGCTTGGTAGCTGCACTTGCTTTACTTGGTTTTGTTTTGTTTGGCGCCGATCTAATCGAGCAAATTCCTTTAGCTGCCTTGATAGGCGTTATGTTTATGGTGGTAATTGGCACGTTTGCTTGGAGTAGTTTCCGAATTATT
The DNA here is from genome assembly GCA_013214205.1 of Flavobacteriales bacterium. Lineage (GTDB taxonomy): Bacteria > Bacteroidota > Bacteroidia > DT-38 > DT-38 > DT-38. The sequence continues at coordinate 2,976 of JABSPQ010000410.1, read as the reverse complement.
AATAAGATTCCTAGAGCAGATGCTTTTGTGCTTATTGTGGTGTCGGCCATTACGGTATGGCAAGATTTAGCTATTGCTGTAATTGCTGGGGTTATTATCTCTGCTTTGGTTTTTGCTTGGAGAAATGCAACGATGATTAGAGCTCGGAAATCTATAAAAGACAATGGTACTAAAGTGTATGAGATTTGGGGACCACTCTTCTTTGGTTCTGTTCAGACGTTTACATCCAAGTTTGATGTAAGAGAAGATCCGGATAAGGTTGAAATAGATTTCATTGAATCTAGAGTTACAGATCACTCTGGTATTGAGGCAGTTAGATCGGTTTGTGAAAAATATTTGTCGATGGGCAAGGACGTGAAATTGGTTCACCTGAGTCCGGAATGTAGAGAGCTTTTACTTAACGCCGATACAATTTTTGAGGAGATAATTCAAGCATCTAAAGATGATCCGAATTACAAGGTTGTCACTAATTCTATGGACGACGAGATCTAAAAAGGCCTTCGTTCTCTAGTCATTATTCGTTGATCGATATTCGATATTTCTTTTGAATGTAGAATAGGGTCCTTAAATTCAGCAATAAAGAATTTTGAATATTCAATTTTATTCAAAATAATCAACCGATTTCTAATATCTACTGCTATATTTACGGCGATATTAAATACAAACTTATACAACATATATTATGAGCATTACATTGGCACAAGCGCAAAAAGCAGTTGACGCTGCAATCACGAAATCTGTAGAGATTGATACTAAAATGAACATTGCTGTGGTAGACGCAGGAGCTAACTTACTAGCATTCGCAAGAATGGATGGTGCATGGTTAGGATCTTTAGATATTTCTATCAAAAAGGCTAAAACTGCTCGTTTCTTCGATATGGATAGCGGTATCATTGGTTCTTTGTCTCAACCAGGTGGTGATTTGTACAACATAGAGCATTCTAATGGTGGGTTAATTACTTTCCCGGGCGGAATTCCAATTAAAAACGCTGCTGGCGACATTATTGGTGCTATTGGTGTAAGTGGAAGTTCTGTAGAGAACGATCACACTGCAGCAGAAGCAGGTGCGAACGCGGCTTAATTAGAGCGCTTTAAAATTTAAAGGAGGTTACTTAATTGTAATCTCCTTTTTTTGTGCCGTACCATGACCTGAAGGTTGTGGTAAAAGCATTTTCGTTTTAATTAATCGTCAAGAAAAAGAAGGAAAGGCACTTAGTTGGTAGTCCCGTGTTTGCCCTGAAGGGCAAACAAAAGGCATTGTTATCTTTTCGTTTAAGCTGTAATAAAGTGCTGAAAAAACACACGATCTCAACCCCAAAGCACAATGTGTTTTTTGCTGCCTCCTTCAGGCTGCGGGAAAAAACATTTCAATAAAACAGGGATAAAGAGATAGGTAAGTGTGAATCTACTTGGTATTAAATCGAAATTCTACTCCGATAAGATTACAATATTTTGTTCTCTTTTGTAATTAGTATTAGTAGCGCTTGTCAATTTTTTTAATGCAGATTCTATGTCGTTAGATGGCAGTTTACCTGTAAATCTGGCATTTAATATCTCCACAGTTTGGATCGGAAAAGTAACCCCCGAATTAAACGAAAGATCCGAAAGTACTTGTTTAAGGGGTGTGTTGGTATACAATAAGTTTTGATTGGTATAATGTAGCTTTTTACTAGTAACCCTAAATGGTTTTAAGGAAGAGCCCGAAAGTTCCACACCATCACCAGCTGCTAATTCAACTTTTTCGTTAAGTGCATTTACATTTACGGTTCCTTGATAACATTTAATTGCGAAACTCAAATGCCTTGTGTCTACTTCAAACTCGGTTCCTAAAACATGAATATTGCCCATTTTGAAATCTACAGTAAAATCACCTTTCTTTTCGATGTCAAAAAAAGCTCGTCCCGATAAGCAAACATCTCGGTACACTTCCCAATTATAAGTATCGTACTTCAATGTTGAATTGGCTCCCAGAAATACTTTAGTAGAATCGGGGAGGGTGATGGTTAACGTTTCGTTGATGTTGGTTTTAAAAACGACCTCGTTGGTTATCTTTAAATACGACCAGTAAGCAAAACATAAAATTGCTACGCTCACCGCAATTGCCAACATGTTAAATCTATTTTTAGGCGCTTCTGGCTTCGATATGTCAACCGTGGTTGATGTTTCTTGGTTCATTAAAACGAAATTAAGTATTAAGCAGCAGTTATGTTTTTTGTAGTTAACCTTTTAGAAACATTATTGTAGGGTATTACTTTATTAGCGTGTTACTATTTCAATCAGTTGATGAATTAATTAAATGAGTAAATATTTAGAACTGTTTTCTGCATCGCGTGGCAAATTATCGATTGTATTCATCCAAATAATTATTAAAGCGAACTTTATAAAGAATTCGCTATTAACACTATTAAGCTTGGCAACCTTAACTGCAACGGCCCAAAATGCCAATTTGGACTCTTGGATGATTAATAATGCGGAGACTGCTACCTATTGGGAGATGGGATTTTTAAAAGGAATTGATGATTTAATAGATGTACAGGAGGTTTGCTCTGATTCGGATTCTCTTTGGGTTAAATCTACAGCGAAAAATGCAATAAGAAGTTAGTTTTCTAGTAGTGTAGAAACGGAAAAGAGAGGGAGGTTAAGCAGGTAATTGTTTGATTGTCTCTCGTTTTTTTGTTTTGCAAAAGCATAATTATTTAGCATGCTTTCCTTAGGTTTGTTTTAATATCAGACGCTGAATTCAAGTAATAAATGCAACTTTTGGGTTAAATAATAATTGATTCATTACAAATATAGGTGTTTCATATCCAAACCTTTTTCTAGGCCTATTATTAACAGGGCAATCGGGTCTAAATCTTCATTACTTTGGCTCTGAATTTATCGTCTAATGCAGCCTTAATTCTCATTCTATTCACACTCATTCCTTTTGTTTTGGCCTGATTAACAATATTTAAACCTATTTTTCTAAAAAGCGAG
>JABSPQ010000409.1 GCA_013214205.1 Flavobacteriales bacterium | reverse complement strand
TGCTGGCATTTGGGGCATAAATTAGGATCCTTGCCATAGAGTTTTATTAGTAGCTCTCTACTGGTTAACTCTACCTTTTCAGGAACCTTCAACACATTTAAGGCCTTCCTTATTAGGGCTAAATCTGCTTTTTTACTTCGTGTAGACAAAAAGCCATAATGCCGTATTTTCATAAACCGGGATGGCAATACGTGTTGAAGAAATAGCTGTACGAACTGTTCGCCAGTTACTTTTCTAACCATTATCGCATTATTGGCTCTATCTAGATATTTAAAATGGACATGAGTAGCTGTTACCTTTAAGATACGATGATTGGATATTGCTATTTTGCGAGTATAGCGTCCCAAATATTCTATCACATCTTCAGGTCTTCCAAAAGCTTCTTTGGCATATACCACCCAAGGCTTGTCGTACAACATCCCCTTTGTTTTTCGAAAGGTGACTATACTGCTGCAGTTTTGCACATGCCGATGAGTGAGAGCGCTTTTAATTGCTCTTTACTCAGGCACTTTTTGCTTTTAACTGCTTCTCCAAATTGCTGGAAAACACCCCTGATTGGGTAATTGTTCAGCTAGGCCCAATTATCCAGCGGACTAAAGGCTTTGGACAGCGGCACCTCGCTTACATGAAGGTAAGTCATCGTTGTTTTTATAGACTGATGACCCAATAAATACTGTAAGGTTTTTATATTTAAACCATCCTCCAAAGCATGCGAGGCTAAGCAGTGACGAAGAATGTGAAGGTTTACTCGTTTTGCTACATCGGTTCTCTTTACTGCTTGCTTCAAGGCATGATGAATGCCACCCAAGCTCATTCGTTGCCCTTTTATCTTGCCGTTAAATAGATAGGTTTTAGGTCTGCTCATTTTAACATAAATCCGTAGTTCATCCAAAATTATTTTAGACAGGATTGTGTATCTATCCTTTCCTCCTTTACCATTATTGATACGAATCCGCATCTTACCATCTTTGGTATCTATATCGGTAATTTTTAAATAAGCTAACTCCGCGAGTATTAAATCTGCAGAATAAATTAACCGAAACATTACTTTATGCTTGTAGATTAAACAGCCATCAAAAACCTTTTGAAGTCCTTCCCTACTCAAAACCTCCGGTAAATGAGGCTTGTTTTTCGGATAAGGAATCTGTTGAGCCAGATCAATAGAACCAACCATTTCTTGATAATAATATCGTAAGCCAGCCACATAAAGTTTTATGGTATGGGAATGTAATTGCTTATCGTGCTGTAGATAATAGAGGAAATCGATTACTTGATCTATTTCTAATTCGCGTGGTGATACTTTGTGAAATTCATATAACCGTTTCATGCTTCTATGATAGCAATTTATACCCGATGGAGAGCGGTTAGCTACGGTCATTCGCTTACTTAATAAGTCTAATTCTCTGGTAATATCGAACCGTAAGTTTGGGGTTGATTCTGTTCTCATAATTTGTTTTTTAGTTATGAGACTCTTTTACGTAACTTAAAAAGCTACACCAAAGGTGTTTAGTGCAACAAGCAACAAAGTCAATAACCAGAGCGAGGTATTCTTCTTTGGGGGTTAGTTATCCCCTGCTTTATCCCGCTCAATGGTTTTGTCTAAAGATTCGACACTAACTCTTTTAAGCAGAATTTTCTTGCGTTTATCTAAAAGGTAAACCGTAGGAAAAGACCTCACGTCGTAATATTGTCGAAAGTGACTTTTTTCGTCTGGGTCGGCAACATTGATCCAATCTAACTCTAAATCCTTAACAAACTCCTCCCATTTTTTTCTGTCGTTGGTGCCTTCAACAGCATAAACAGAAACAACATCTTTGCCATACTTGTGATAAAGGTCGAGCAATTTAGGAGCTTCCTTTTTACAATGTCCGCAGCTGGCACTGTAGAAAAACAATATTGTGAAATCACTTTTAATATCAGAAATTCGATGCTTCTTACCTTCCCAATCAGGTAAACTTAAATCAATTGCTTGCTTGCCTATTTGGTTGTAACGGAGCATTTCTACACGCCTTTTAACATCTGCCATTTGAGTAGAGTCCATCCAATACGCCTTGTCATCTTTATAATATTCGTTGGCAATATGAAAAAGCACATTCGACATGCCCACCACCTTAGAAGTGTCGTAACGATAAAGGAGCTTAGCAGCAAAATATCTGAATGTAACAGAATCTTCTTTAGTGCCCTTTAAAATCACATCAACACTTTTAATTATAGAGTCGGGAATCATTGGCGTCATCTTGTCTAAATAATTAAATACCTTATTGTGCATTATTTGCGATCTAAAAAGTCTTCGGTCGGATAAATCGATGTTATCGAAATAATGCTTTTTGTAATAGCGAAATGAGAAGGTGGAATCTTCTCTGCCATTAGGTAAAATTGGAATCTCGGGAATTACCGGATCAATTGAAGTTCTAAGTATTGTGGCTACAAAGAGCTTTGGATAGTTGTTGATGACGCTGTCTCTATAAGAATAATATTTATCGCGAAATGCAGAGATCTCCTTCTTTATCTTATTATACTTATCCGAATCCTTTTTTTCGTCTTTTAATTTATTGCTTAATTCGGTAGCTTTTTCACCCAATTGGGCAGAGTATTGAATCATTCCAAAAAACAAACTATTCTCTTTCGATCCTTCTATTTTCAGGTTATTGATAAAGTCTAAAGTGTCGGTTTTCATCGACATGGTTTTTTCTTTGCCAATAAATTTTATAAATAATTGTGTTCCGTTATAAGGTGTTTTGCTGTACACGCCATACATGCCAACAAGTAATTTTTTGTCGTTTTTAAATACAAAAGCACCTTTGTTGTCTACAAAGGCCGTGTCAAAATGGTTCATTACATTTCCTTTGTAGCTAAGCATGTAAATTGTATCTGGCCGCAATCCATCTATTTCGAACTTCAATTCATATCCTTTATCCTTATCAATTTCGCTTGCACTGAGCATGGAGCAGGATAATAATAAAATCAAAAGAAGCTGCTTTGGTATAAGTCTCATGTTTGGAATTTTGAAAATCAATATTGCGCACAATAACTGAGCCAAAATACAACAGAAAATTCATAGAAAAATTGTCTTGGTTGTTTACAATCGAGAACAATAATTTCGATACAACAATTAAAGCAACACAACCCTACACAGCAGGGCAAACGCATTTAAACTTTTAGTAGAATTTCGAGATATTGATTGTCCCAACCTGCTTTTTTTCTTTTGGACTTAATTCCCATTTTACAAGTTTTCTCTTGTTTGGCAAGGTTTAGCGCTATTTTGTTAATCAATGAAAAAAATTGGAACGCGTTACCTTTTCTTTTTCTACTGAGGTCTTCATTGAATGCTACATCTAATGACCAATGCAATTTATTCTCAATAGCCCAGTGACTTCTAATAGTTTGTTGAAGCTTTTTAGCATTTTGCTTTAGGGAGGTAATGTAATATCTGGTAGCAG
>JABSPQ010000041.1 GCA_013214205.1 Flavobacteriales bacterium | reverse complement strand
TTTTAGTCATTTTTACTTACAAGATACTAAAAACCAGCTGACTGCACAAGCTTTCAACAGTGTATTTGACTGGTTTTTAAACAGTTAATCGTGAACAATCTTCCTTTAGAATTGGGCTTATTTAGACCCGATTGCCCTGGCTTAAAGCCTCTTTGATTCTTTTTGAAAATTATTTTCTAAAACGAGTAGGACGCTCCAACTGCAAAACCGACATTTCTCAATCGGAAGTTTTTTACCGGAACAATATCCGTTTTACCTAAAGGATTAAGGCCCCACTTGCCCATAACCTCTCCAAACAATGATATCCTACTATTAATATTGTATTCTCCTCCTCCACCAATCATATAACTGATTCTTCCATTCTTACCCACTTCTTCCGTAAATGCCTCACTACCTGCAATATTTTCTGAATAATAATTTAATTTGTTCGTAATTGATTTACTAAATAATACCCCTACTGACATAAACAATCTTGATTTTTCATTTGGCCGATACATCTTTGCACCATCTTTATATACTTTAACACGAACAGGAATATCAATATACTTACCATGATAATTGTATTCAATTGTTCCCGCAGAGTTTCCAACACTATCAAATAAATTCATCGTTTCCAAAACTGATCTTCTCTGTGTATACCAAAATCCAGTTTCTATCATTATTCTTTCAGTCAAAACAACACCGATATTAATCCCGCCATTAACAGCAACGTTACTCGTTTTAGTAGAAACAGGAGACTCCGCATAATCATCAAACGATACATTTACTATGTCATCGGTAGACAAAAGATCACCAATTGCAAATACACTTATCACCCAACTTCTAGCTCTTTGCTCATTATGCTTAGACTCTCTACCCATTTTTCCGGTATGATTCGCATATTTCTTTTTGAGCTCTTTTCCTTGCTTGCCTGCAAGAGAATCGGTTGGAGTTACTCGTAACTCAGCGATGCCGGGTTCAGTTTTTTTAGGTTCAGCAGCATCTGTAGCTGATTCGCCATCATTGCTTCCTGTTGCAACATCCGCTACCTCTTCTGCTATTGAATTGATTTCCACTTCTTCATCAGTTGCTTCCGTTTTTGCTTTGGCTTCCTCTGTAGTCGACTCGGTTTTTGCTTCTGCTGTTTCTGTCGTTACCTCTGATGGAGATTCTATTGAATCACCTTTGGGATCTATTGTCTCTTCAGTTGATTCAGTTACTGCCTCCGTCGTTTCATCTATTTGAGTTGATATTTCCTCAGACGTTTCAGGTGTTAATTCTGTTGGTTCTTCTTTTGAATCCTCTGCTTCAGTAGCTGGATCAATTATCGACTCAGTTAATGCTTCTTCGGTGCTAGGTGTTTCCTCAATTGATTCAGATGATAATTCAGTTGATTCTTCTTTCGAATCTACCGTTTCTGCAACTGGTTCCTCTGCTGGTTCAGCTAAAGTCGTTTCCGATGAAGATGTATTGCTTGCAAGTGCAGAACTCTCTCCAGCCTCTTCAGCTTGGCTTATACCATTTTGATCCTCACTAGAAGTATTTTCAACTTTAGCACTCAACGAAGCCTTTATTTCTTCTTTCTTATTAGCGGTTTGTGTTAACGTAGTTGAAGCACTTCCTTTTTTGTCAGATTTCGCGGTTGCTATCTGCTCTTGTACTTCTTTATTAATATTAGCTGGTATTGATTTACCAGAATTACCACTTTCGGCTACAATATTGTTTTTCAAAGATTTTTCTTCGTCTTCATCTAACAATTGTTGGATGTAAATTTCAGATAATGAATCAGCAGCATCTTTTTTTCTGTCGGATCGATCTCTGTTTTTATCCATTTCTTCTTTAATGCGCTCTTTATCATTTTGCATCATGGATTCGGCCAAAGGTTGATTTTCCTTCTTGTTAAAGTCCGATTCGGAGAAAGTAAGGAAGCCAACGCCCAATAAAAATGCAGACGCAAGAATATAGAAGAAAGGCTTGCGGTCCTTCTCCTCCTTTTTGCTCTCGATGCCTTCTTTCATCATCTTGTCCCTCAAATTGTCCCAACCACTGTCGATTGGTTCCATTTCGAGGTCTTCGAACGCATCTTTCATATTTTTCTTACTGGCCATATTCCTCTTGAACTTTATTAAGGTTCAGTACTTTTTCTTGCATTTTCAACCTCGCTTTCAAAAAATTTGAGCGAGACGTTGATTCATTTATTTTAAGTTCCTCTGCAATCTGTTTATGGGAATACCCCTCAATTGCGTATAAGTTAAAAACCATTTGGTATGATGGTGGTAATTCCTTTATCAAACCCATTAAATCTTTAACCGAAATACCATCTAAAATTTCTTCATCACTAACTAAGTGTTTCGAAATTTCATCTCCTTCATTATTCTCCAGCCTTTCTAGGTCGTTCTGGTGAATGTTCTTTTTATAGTGGTTAATCGCCGTGTTAACCATAATTCTTTTAATCCAACCTTCCAATGAACCCTGGAAGCTGAATTGTGCTAAATTCTTGAATACCTTTATATATCCTTCATGTAATACGTCTGCCGCTTCATCTTTATTCTTTGTATATCTAACACAAATTGCTGTCATTTTACCCAAATAAGTGTAATAGAGGTCTTTCTGAAAACGCTCCAACCCCTTTAGACAACCCGAAACTAACTCCTGTTCTTTCTTCTGAGAAGACATCTAACTTGAATAATAATATTAAAGCTCTTGCTCCTATTTCTATTTTTCCTCCTTGTTCTGCTGAATCTATCAGCTTCCAAGATAAACATCTTTCCAACATTGCTAAAAAGAATTTTTAAATATTAAACATTTAATTTTAAAAAACCCCAAATTTTCACTTTTATCAATTTAAGAGACAATATGCTTGAACTGTTGAAGTTAATTTCAAAGTACCTACAAATTGTCTGCATTTCTAATATCCTATGTTCTTCAATATTAGTATACAGAACAATATGAACAATCCTACTGTCACCGCTATCTTGTATCCTTTCGTTTCGTAAAAATTTGTATTTTTCATCTGACTTGAATTTGTATTCCTAATATTTTTCATTTCAAATCTCTTTTAGTTGCCGTTACTAATAAGACAGCGCTGTTTCGCTTTTCGTTGCCTCGATTTTCATTTTTTTTCAAATAAAATCCATTAACCGTCCTACCATGCTGGCTTGCAGCCATTTAATCTTGTAAGGTTTTTTGTTAATTTCTTTGTTTTAACTTTATTGGCACCTAACACAGGTAATTTTAAATAGAGTACTAAGATGAGTAGTCACTTTGCACATAAATTGAATTAAAAGCCAAGCTGCTATCTTTTTTCGAAAAATTAGAATGTCTGTTTCCAAAGTACATTCTGTTACCAGTGTACATCCCAGCCGTAGTTGCGGTATTTATCGACCCTCTTATATTTGACACTCGCTATTTAATCATCGATCTCATCTGGATTCCGATTTTAATATTGCCGCACTGCCTGCTCAAAAAAAGCTATCTCTATAAAATTGCCGCCACCATTTATTTCATTTCTGGTGCAATGCAAATATTACATTGGATCGTGATTAGAGGCCCTATTACCGTTACCAGCCTTATCATTATCACCAATACGAACTCTGAGGAAGCAATGGATTTTGTTTCGCTAAAAACTCCCTACCAACTACTCATATTAATTCCGTACATCTACATTTTCATTAAAAGTTTAAGTGCAAGATCTGATGTGAAAGCAATTAACCTAAATCGCATTGTTGCAATCGTAATATTGAGTGGTTCATTTATTTTTATTGCCGAAAACGCCATTGGCGGCCGGTTAATAAGAAAAAGCGTTCCTCAAGTAGTTAAGGTTAGCCTTTCATTTGTTGAGCAGGTTAAACATTACCAATCAAGGTCAAACGAATCAATCTCTAAGGAAGTAGTTGCCACAACCCTTGACGAAAACGAGCAGCAAACTTTCATTTTAATTCTGGGAGAATCAGCCAGTAGAAGGCACATGTCTATTTATGGAAGCAAACGAAACACGAGTCCTAAATTAAGTGCGAGAACCGACATTAAAGTATTCGACAATGTAGTTTCCCCTTTCTCAAGTACCATTATGGGTATCCTATCTATTATGTCGGCATCTAACTTAGAGCACAAACTTTTACCCGAGAACGAAGTAGACCTCGTTGATGTTTTTCATTCGGCTGGGTTTAAAACTTATTGGATTTCAAATCAGTTTCCGGTTGGGCACATGGGACAACAGGATTGCAATGTTCTCCAATCAGTCCGACTATACCAGATATGTTAACCTCGCCAGTAGCTCTTCTTTCGAGGCAACTTACACGGCCTCTTTAGATGAAAAGGTGATCCCGCCTTTGCGCAAGGTGTTGCGGGATAGCGCTAAGAAAAAGTTTATCGTGGTTCATTTAATGGGCAGCCATATGAACTATAGCAAAAGATACCCAAGCGAATACGATGTTTTTAAGGGGGATGGATCTAAAAAAACAAGGCTCATTGCCCATTACGACAACTCTATTTTATACAACGATTTTATTGTAGACAGCATCATCAGCATTGCTGCTAAAGCTAGTGGTCAGCATGCTTCCTCACTTATATACCTGCCCGATCATGCAGAAAATGTATACGACGAATTGGATAAGTTTGGTCATGATTATGCTGGTGTGCTACCAAAAGTTAATGTAGAGATCCCTTTTATAGTATGGCTCTCACCAGAAATGATAAAAAGTGATCCTATAAAATTCAATGCTTTAGATAGCAAACTCAGTATACCTTTTGTGACCGACGATTTATTTCATTCGGTAATCGACCTAAATTCCATACAAACTTCTTATTTAGACACTTCAAGAAGTATTTTTAATTTGGGCTTTAACCACCAAAGAAAAAGGGTTTTAGAAGATGGTAAAGACTACGACCTTAAGTAGAGAAATCTTCTTAATAATAGAGCTATAGCAGCATAGTTTGAATTAAGATGAAATAAGTTTATCTTTGATGTATGAATACGATACAAAATATTTGTGGAAGGTTTTACCGTTGCTGCGCAATGTGTTGTTGCACTAGCGCATGAAGAAAGGCTCAATCAATATTTTATTGTAATTCACTAAAAAATAAAACGATATAACTAGCCTTTCCAAACGGAAAGGTTTTTTTATTTCTAACATAAATAGTATGAAAAGTTTCAGAACAGAACTCGAAGATTTAAATAACCCTATAGTAGAGCAGGATATTTTAGACTTAGCCCTCAAAATTGAGAAATTCCATAATGGTTCAATTGATGAGGAGAAATTTCGTAGCCTACGTTTAGCTAGGGGAGTATACGGACAACGTCAGCCAGGCGTTCAAATGATTAGAATTAAAGTACCATATGGCAAGCTTACTCAAGCAAAACTGAACGTTATCTGTGACGTATCTGATGAGTATGCTACAAAAAAATTACACCTTACAACACGTCAGGATATTCAAATCCACTACGTAAGCTTAGACAGAACCCCCGAATTATGGGCTGAGCTAGAAAAAGAGGAAGTTACTTTAAGAGAAGCTTGTGGTAACACGGTAAGAAACATTACTGGTTCTATCAACGCGGGAATAGATCCTGATGAGCCATTTGATGTTACACCATACGCTGAGGCTTGTTTCCAATACTTTTTAAGAAACCCTCCGGGGCAAGATTTAGGTAGAAAGTTCAAGATTTCTTTCTCTTCTAGCGATAAGGATTCTGCATTCTCCTTTATGCACGATATGGGTTTAATCCCAAAAATTAAAGATGGTGTTAGAGGCTTTAAAGCAATGATTGGTGGTGGTTTAGGATCGCAAGCAATACATGCAAAAATAGCTTACGAATTTTTACCAGCCGATCAATTGATTCCTTTTACAGATGCTGCTATTCGTGTTTTCGACCGTCATGGTGAAAGATCAAGCAGACAAAAAGCTCGTCTTAAATTCTTAATAAAGAAAATTGGATTAGAGGAGTACATGAGATTGGTTGAAATCGAAATGATTGCTGTTAAAGAAAAGAATGTTGTTATTGATGGTGTAGATCAGCCTGTTCCTAATGTTACTTTGGTAACAGAAGATGTTACTGTTGCTGACGAAGAACTTTACGATGATTGGCTTAGAACCAACATTAACAAGCAAAAGCAAGATGGTTTTAACAGTGTAAGTATTAAAGTTTCTTTAGGTAATCTATCTACAGAAACAGCTCGAAAACTGGGCACATTGGCTAAAACATTTTGCGATGACGATTTTAGAATCTCTGTTAATCAAGGTTTCTTACTAAGGTTTGTGCCAGATGCTAACTTAAAATCTGTTTTCAACGGTTTACATGCAATAGGACTTGCAACTCCTGGTTTCGATTCGATCATGGACATTACTACTTGCCCAGGAACAGATACTTGTAACTTAGGTATTGGTAGCAGCTACGGAATGGCTACAGAATTAGAAAGAGTGATTAAAGAAGAATACTACGATTTAATTTTCGATACCGACATTAAGATTAAAATTAGTGGATGCATGAATGCATGTGGTCAGCATACCATTGCAAACATAGGCTTACACGGTAGCTCGTTCAAGAAAAACAACATGGTAATACCTGCTATGATGTTGTTGCTTGGCGGTGGTGTTGAATTGGACGGACAAGGTTCTATTGCTGATAAAGTAATTAAGATTCCTTCTAAAAGAGTTCCTCAAGCAATGAGAGATTTGTTAGACGATTTTGAGAAAAACGCTAACGATGGTGAGTACTACAACGATTACTACATTAGAAAAGAGAAAGATTATTTCTACCAATTGTTGTTGCCATTGGCCAACTTAGAAACCATTCAAACCGAAGATTTATTTGATTGGGGTGATGAAGAAAAGTACAAAACTGAAATTGGTGTTGGTGAGTGTGCCGGTGTTGTAATCGATTTAGTTTCCACTCTATTATTTGAAGGAGACGAGAAACATCATTGGGCAAATGAAGCATTTGAAGCTGGCCAATATGCAGATGCTATTTACCATGCATACAGTGTATTTGTTCAGGGTGCTAAAGCTTCTCTTTTATCTAAAGATGTAAAGTGTAATACACACACTGGAATTCTTGCAGATTTTACCACTCATTTTATGGAAACTGGCGAGGTAAGTTTACCAGATAGTTTTGAAGATACTGTTTTACAGATCAATAAAAACGAGCCATCGGAGCAATTTGCAAAAGACTATTTAGAGCAAGCAGACTTATTTTTAACTCAGATTAAAGATTTGTTTGCACGTGAAAAGGAAACCGTTTAAATATTTAAGATGAACGATTCTTTACATCAAAATAAATTATTTCCCTTCTTTGTTAAGCTGGAGCAATTCAGCACACTGATTGTTGGAGCCGGAAATGTAGCACACGAGAAATTGGGCGTTATATTGGCCAATTCTCCTTCTACAAAAATTAAGGTGGTAGCCATTGAGGTAAGTGACGCATTTGAAAGCTTGGCCATTCAGTTCCCTAATGTAGAAGTGATTAAAAAAGGTTTTGATTACACCGATCTTGAAGGAGTGGAAATAATGATTTTAGCTACCAACAATAAAGTACTAAATGCAGAGATTAAAGAGCTGGGTAAAAAGCATCACATTTTAACGAATGTAGTGGATACGCCAGATTTATGCGATTTCTACTTTGGTTCTATCGTTAATAAGAAACACTTAAAGATTGCTATTTCAACAAATGGTAAATCGCCAGTGGTGTCTAAACGATTGCGACAATATTTCGAGGAGTTTATTCCAGATGAATTAGATGATAGCATCGAAAACTTGCATGCTTTAAGGGATCGAATTCAAGGTGATTTAGCTCAAAAGGCAAAAGCACTAAACGATCTCACCAAAATTTTGGTTTTAAAAGAGCAAGAAGAGCAACAAAACTAACGACAAGCCAAGCTTGAAAACTCCAGGTCAACATATTTCTAACGCAACTTTAACTTCGCAAGAATTAGAGCGCTATAATCGTCAGATTATTTTGCCCGAGTTTGATGTGCAGGGACAAGAAAAGCTAAAAGCAGCCAAGGTTTTGGTTATTGGCAGTGGCGGTTTGGGAAGTCCGGTGTTGCTTTATTTGGCAGCTGCAGGTGTTGGTACAATTGGAATTATAGATTTCGATATTGTTGACAGAAGTAACCTGCACCGACAAATTTTATTTGCTGATGCCGAGGTTGGAGAAAAGAAGGTAGATGTTGCAAAGCGCAAATTGCAAGCTTTAAATCCGAATGTTGCCGTTACTACTTATGCTAAAAAGATTACTTCTGAAAATGCTTTAAACATCATTTCTAATTACGATTTGGTTGTTGATGGCTCTGATAATTTCCCAACCAGATATTTGATTAACGATGCGTGCGTGTTGGCTAACAAACCTTTGATTTATGGTTCGATCTATCGTTTTGAAGGACAAGTTTCTGTTTTTAATCTAACGCTCGAAGGCGTTAACAGCCCCAATTACCGAGATTTATTCCCTACTCCTCCTCCACCCAATTCGATACCGAGTTGTGCAGAAGGTGGTGTTTTAGGCGTTTTGCCAGGGATGATTGGAACAATGCAAGCCAATGAAGCCATCAAAGTTATAACAGGAATTGGGCAACCACTTACGGGTAAATTGTTTTTGTTCGACGCATTAAAATTAGAGTCGAAAATCATTCGATTTAAAAAGAACGAAAGCTTGCCAGCCATCACAAATTTAATTGACTACGAAGCTTATTGCGGTGTTGATATGATGCACGAGAGTTCGGATACTGAGTTGAAAGAAATTGATGTTGAAGCGTTCCAAAGGCATCTAACACTTGGCGACAACATTCAGGTGATTGATGTACGAAACGCAAATGAATATGCGCAAAACAACATTGGTGGCGAGTTAATTCCTTTGAACGAAATAGCAATTAGACACGAAGAGATTTCAAAAGAGAAAAAAGTAGTAATTCATTGCAAATCTGGTAAAAGAAGTGAGCAAGCAATACGTCTACTAGATAAAGAATATGGGTATAAAAACCTTTATAATTTGACGGGAGGAATTTTAGCATTCCTTTCTAAAGCCAAAGAAGAGTTTACATCGAAATAATAAGATGGGAGAATTAGATAACATAAATGCGAAATACAAGGATCTCAACTACGAGGAACGAATTAAGGAATTGTATAACGATTTCGATATGAAGGATGTGTTATTGACATCTTCGTTCGGGATTACTTCAATTTTGTTGATTCATATTTTTAATCGCATCAAGAAAGAACAACCAATCCACTTCATCGACACACACTATCTGTTCGAAGAAACGATTCAGTATAAAAAAGACCTCATTGAAAAATTTGGCCTAACTGTAGTTGATATTTATCCAGAAGATTGGAAACACGACTTTACAACTAAAGAAGAAACATGGAAAAGAGACGTGGATTTTTGCTGCTCGATAAACAAAGTAGAACCTTTAGATAAAGCAAAAGAAAATCACAAGCTGTGGGTTTCTGGTTTAATGTCGTGGCAAAGCAGGTTCAGAAGCCGACTTAAGGTTTTTGAAGAAAAAAATGGCATCATCAAATTTCATCCGCTAATTGATTTAACTCAGAAGGAAAGTGATAAATACATCAAAGAGCACGATCTTCCTTTTCATCCTTTAAAAGCTGAAGGATACTCATCTGTTGGATGTACACATTGTACTCAAAAAGGTGAAGGAAGACAAGGCAGATGGACAGATTCGAGAAAAACTGAATGTGGAATACATTTATAATTATCAGTATTAATGGCAAAGGAAGTATTTAAAACGGAAAGCACATTACATTTAGATTGTGGCAAACGTCTAAATAACATCGAAATCACCTATCACACGTATGGCGAACTCAATGAAGACAAAAGCAATGTAGTGTGGGTGTGCCATGCCTTAACCGCTAATTCTAATGTAGAAGATTGGTGGGGAGGATTGTTTGGAGAAGATAGATTAATTGGCCCCGACAAATTTGTTGTTTGCGCTAACATCATTGGTTCTTGTTTTGGTTCAACTGGCCCTACTAGCATCAACTCTGCTTCTGGAAAACCTTACTTTTTAGAGTTTCCGATGATTACGATGCGTGACATTTCTAGAGCTCATATCTTATTAAAAGAACATTTAGGAATCGATAAAATCAGCTTAGGTTTAGCTGGTTCTATGGGTGGCTCTCAGATTTTGGAATGGACTATTATGGAGCCTGAATTGTTCGAGAAAATTGTTGTGATATCCACTGGAGCACAAGAATCTGCTTGGAGAATTGCGATTCATACAACGCAAAGAATGGCAATTGAAAACGATAAAACGTGGGGAGAAAAAGACATCAAAGCTGCTTCTAACGGATTAAAATTAGCGAGAGCAATTGGAATTTTAACTTATCGTAATTACGAGATTTTCCAAGAGAAACAATTAGACGCCGAACCAAGAATTGAAGACTTTAGAGCAGCTTCATACATTCAATATCAAGGACAGAAATTGTTGAACCGTTTTAACGCTTACTCGTATTGGTATTTAACCAAAGCGATGGACGCGCACAATGTAGCTTGGAAACGAGGTAACGACATTGAAAAAGTACTCAACGATATTAAAACCGATGCTTTGGTTATTGGAACGAGAAGCGATTTATTGTCGCCTATTGTAGAGCAAAAATATTTAGCGGAACATTTAGGCAATGGTGTCTATAAAGAAATTGATTCTGAATATGGACATGATGGTTTCTTAACTGAAATAGATTTGTTAACAGGCATCATTAAACCTTTTATGAACTAGTATGAAAATTGAAATTAATAGGGTTAACGACGCCATGCACATGGAGGCGGTTAACGATACAGGCAATGTAATTTCTATTGATGGTTCGCCAGAAATTGGTGGAGTAAACGCAGGAGCACGCCCTATGCAATTGATTTTAATGGGATTGGGTGGTTGCAGTTCTATCGACGTACTAAGTATTTTAAAGAAACAAAAACAAGTAGTAGATAAGTACAATGTGGTTGTTACCGCTACTAGAGTTGACTCTATTCCAAAGATTTTTGACGAAATAAACATTGAATTTAATGTTACCGGCGATGTGAATGAAGACAAGTTGAAACGTGCCATTGATCTTTCGGTAGACAAGTATTGTTCGGTTGGTAGAATGATTGAGAAAACAGCGAAGATCACATCTAGCTACACTTTAAATAAATAATATTATGGGACAAAGTAATTTTGAAACCAAAGCGGTAAGAACTCAGTCTGAAAGGACTCATATGAAAGAGCATTCGGTGCCTTTATATTTAACATCTAGTTTTTGCTACGACTCCGCAGAAGAAATGCGAGCTACTTTCAATGGAGAAATAGATCGTAATATTTATAGCCGTTTTTCTAATCCGAACACCAACGAGTTTGTAGAAAAGATGTGTGTGCTTGAGGAGGCTGAAATAGGCGTTGCGACCGCTTCTGGCATGGCTGCTATCTTTGCCAGCTTTGCTGCTTTATTAAGCGCTGGCGATCACTTATTGGTTTCTAGATCGATCTTTGGTTCTATCCACAGTTTAATTCTTAACGATCTTACTCGTTTCGGAATTGAATACACTTACGTTGATGTTGATAAACCAGAAAGATGGGAAGCTGAAATTAAGAAGAACACTAAAATGTTGTTCATCGAAACACCTTCTAATCCGGGTTTAGATATTATTGATTTAGAATGGGCTGCTAATTTGGCTGAGGCGCATGGTTTAATTTTAAACGTAGACAATTGCTTCGCAACGCCTTATTTGCAACAACCAATTAAGTATGGTGCGCACATTTCTGTTCATTCTGCTACCAAGTTCATCGACGGACAAGGTCGTGTGATGGGTGGTGTTGTTTTGGGCAACGAAGATTTAATTGAAGAAGTTTACATGTTCTGCAGAAGAACTGGACCAACTATGTCGGCTTTTAACGCTTGGTTGCTTTCTAAAAGTTTAGAAACATTGGCTGTTAGAATGGACCGTCATTGTAGCAATGCTTTGAAGTTGGCTAAAATATTGGAAGCTCATCCAGAAATAGAAAGCGTTAAGTATCCAGGTTTAAAATCGCATCCACAGTTTGAGATTGCTCAGCGTCAAATGCGACTTGGTGGTGGTGTTGTTACTTTTACTGTTAAAGGTGGTTTAGAGAGAGGTGTTAAATTGCTAGATAATTTAGAAATGTGCTCGTTAACTGCTAACCTTGGCGACACCAGAACGATTGCTACTCATCCTGCTTCTACAACGCATTCTAAGCTTACTGAAGAAGAAAGAGCTGCTGTTGGGATCTCTGCTGGCCTTATTAGAATATCTGTTGGCCTAGAGGATATAATCGATATTATTAAGGATATTGAAATGGCGCTGGACAAGTCGAAGTAAAATTTAACAATCGGTTCTCTCATTCTCAATTTTTTTCGTGGTCTTCTCATCTCACAATATACATCTCCTTGAATTTCGAACATCGATTAACGATTGTAGAAATTTGAACTACGCCTATCATGAAAAAATTTGATCTTGAAGAAAGACTGATTGAATTCTCAGTTCTCATAATCGACATTGTTAAGGAAATGCCAAATTCAAAGGCAGGAAATCATCTTTCTGGCCAGATAGTTCGTTCTGGCACCTCGGTTGCTTTAAACTATGGTGAGGCGCAAAGCGGGGAATCCCGTAAAGACTTTATTCATAAAATGAAGATTGTTTTAAAAGAACTGAGAGAAACTTTTGTTTGCCTTAAAATTATCCAAAGAGCTAATTTGCATCACCAAATTGACAAATTAGAAAAAGCGAAGACAGAAAATAATGAACTGATTTCAATCTTCGTTAAAAGCATTGAAACTGCTCGGAACAATTTAAACCGATAACGAATTAATCTCTTCTCAATTCCGCAGTCTTAATTCTTCCTTCCTAATTCAACATTCCTTGTTCTCTATTCGAAATTACCTAACAAATGATAATAGAATAACGAAGGCCAAATACAGATGAGCGATTTATAAAAATTCAGCATTCCTACTTCAGCATTCCTTGTTCCCTATTAGATATTCTTCTTAACCAATGATAATTGAATAACGAATGCCGAACTCCGATTAGCGATTTTAGAAGTTACATTCCTAATTCAACATTCCTTGTTCCTTATTCGATATTCCTCTTAACCAATGAATATTAAATAACGAATGTCGAACTCCGATTAACGATTTTAGAAGCTACATCCCTTATTCAGCGTTCCTTGTTCTCTATTCGATATTCCTCTTAACCAATGAATATTAAATAACGAATGTCGAACTCCGATTAACGATTTTAGAAGTTAGAGAAGTTATCTTCCTCCTGCCTTAGCTTGTTCGGATTTAAATATATACTCCGCGTACTTTTCAGGTTGTCCGAGGTGGTGATAGCCAACCGCGATATTTCTTAAAACGGTATAATCATAAGGATCTAACTCCACTGCACGTAAAGAAACCTCAATAGAATTCGCAAAATCTTTTTTCATTCCATAAGCTGTGCCTAAATCCTTCATCGCTTGCACATAATCGGGTTTGCTTTGTAATGCCAATTTGAGGTAGTGGATGGCGTGGTCGAAATTGCCAAGGCTTCCATTTGCCATTCCCAATGTATAATACGCCCCATGCTGCACAGATCTATTTTGAACATAAATTTCTAAATAAGCAATACAGTTCGCATATTCTTTCGCAGCATAAAACGCATACGCTCCATTGTAATATGCTTTGAAATAAGTTGGTTCAACGGTAATTGCCTGCTTAAACGCAGCTATTGCAGCAGGTAAATTTCCCGCCACTTTTTGGCAATTTCCAAGGTTGTTCCAGGCATCTAAATATTTAGGCCAAATCTCAACTGAAATTCCCAGCTCTATCGCAGCTGCTTCCGCCTTGGCCGTTCTTTGTGGACCGACTGGCATTTCCGTAGCTTGTCGGTATAGCTCCGTGCCCCAATTGTAATGGATTCGAGCACTATTGGTGGCAATTTTAACATCTGCCCCAAACAAAGTTGCATTGTTTTCCCACTCTTTATTTCGAGTAATTGTTTTGAAAGAATACAATCCAAGAATGCTTACCAATACCAATGTATAGACAGTATTCTTTTTAAGTATTTCTATAATTTTGAGATTGCCATCGTTCAAGTTCTGTTTGATTAGCATAGACAGCGCCATGCCTAAAATAATGGCATAACCCAACGAAGGTGTATATAGAAATCTTTCGGCAAACGTAGCACCAATGTAGAAAAACACATTTGCAACGGTGATAATGCCAAAGAAGAAAAACAGAATGCCAAACGAGATCGGGTTCTTTTTAATCAATCCTTTGTAGGCAACAAACAGAATCCCTCCTATTAAAATCAACCCACCAATTGTTTTGGGATCGACTAAATTAATAACTGGAATTTGATTGTAGGAATAATCGTGCGATAAAAAATATGGAACCACCAATTTCCAAACGTACAGCAACTGAATAAATGCACCTGTCGACAACCGTTCTAGCATATTATCCGTTGATACAACCGAATTGTTTAAGGCAGAAACGATTCCTTCATCCATCTCTCTGGCCATGCCAGAAATAATGTGGTTGTGCCATAAAAGCAAAAGTCCTGAAGTGACAACCAGTGTACCTACTACCTTATAATACTTTTCCTTTTTGGCGTTGGTAAAGAAGTAGAGCGTTAACGGAATTCCTCCCACCAATGTGATAGCACTCTCTTTTGAAATAAAAGCCAGCACAAAAAACAACGTACCCAAACCAAGGTGCAAGATTTTGTCTTTCTCGAAGAGCTTTACAAAGTAGAAAATACTAAGTATTGAGAACAGAAAAGCCAAAATTTCATCTCGTCCTTTTAGGTTTGCCACGGCTTCTGTATGAACCGGATGAACCACAAAAATGAGTGCAATACTCAGCGCAATGAGCACATGATAATTCTTAAATAATTTGAACAACAGCAAGCTCAAAATGAAAGCTGAGAGCATGTAATACATCACATTAAAGAGATGAAACATGAACGGATCGTTGCCGAATAGCTCTATTTCAAAAGCAAAAGTAGCTAGCAGTGTTGGTCGGAAAAGCCCATCATTAAAGCCATTGATGCCATTGAGCATGTTGGTGGTAAAAATTTCACCAAGCCCGCTAAGGCCTTTTTGAACGTGTACATTGTTTTGGATTACCAACCCATCATCTAATGCGTACTGATGGCCTAATGTATTTGCGTAAAGCAAAAAAGCCAATATTGTTGGTATGAGCGCCAACTGCCAAAATTGGGTTTTGTTCTCTTGTTTTGTCAAATCTCTAATGCTTATCGACGATCAAGATAAATTTTTTCCTTCGGATAACCATCTCAGTTAGATAATTTAATTCATGATGTCTTTTAAATAAAGCCATTGTTCGTAAGAAAGAAAACTGAATACGAAAAAGCAGAAAAAGAGAAATGTATCTAATAGGCTTCGATGTTTGAGAATGAAATAGGTTAATGTAGCAAGTAGAGCGATTATATAAAAGACTATAATAACTATGGCTGCACTAATAAAATCTCCACCACCATATATTACGGGAATGTAACTCTGAATTATTTTCGCAAGTATTATTGCAATTATTGGAACGCCAATTATGCTTCCTGTAGCTGCCATTCCTCTGTTTAATGGAGGAGTTTCTTCTTCATCTTTTATTCTGATTCTTGCAAACATCCAAAAAACAGCCGACAGCGATAAGAAGATTAACATTGCAAATACAAACATTACTTCCTGCTTCAGATCGCTCCTTGTAGAGAACGATTCTGTTCTAAAAACCTCCCCACCCAAATATGTTTCTAACTTTAATTTTTCTCCTTTTTTGAAATAGGTCTTGTTCTCAATATTGCCTTCCGAATCATAATTTACCCATGTTCCAACTTCAACTCCATCAAGATAATTTCCCTCAACTAAAACCTTTCCAAAATTGTCGAATTTCTTGTATTCGCCATGCAAGTACGAATCCTTGAACTCGAATAACTCATATGGTCCAAAGCAATCTGATTGAATGCGCAGTGACTCCATGACAACCAGATTCTCGAAGACAAATTCATCAACCATGTTTGTGTCGGCAAGTTGTCTCTTAACCGATTCAACCATCTTTTCCTTTAAGCTGGCCTCGTAATAATCATCAAAAATTTTGGAATTTCCATATTCGAAATCTCTTGCTTTGAATAGAATGTATTCATCGAATTCTACTATTTCAAGATTATTTTCTCCATATCCTCCATCGTATCGATATCTTGAATACCCTTGAATTGTATCTGTTATAATCGGAACAATTCCCCAAATGTTGGTATCAATAAAGTTCCAAGAAGCGTCCATTTTTTGAAATACTACAACCGGGCTTCTCTTATACTGGATCCGAGGACCGCTAGAAGTTGCTGCAAATGCAAAGAAGGCAAGTATTGCAACAAATGCTGGATTTACTTTTAATTTGAATTGATTTTTCTTCTCAATCAAATATGAAACGGGAAGAATGGATAAGGCAATTAAATCTGAAAAATCTACTACCCTAGCCAGGTGATAGCCGGTAGTTATATTCCAAAAATTAATAAATGAACCTGAAAAAGGGGCTTTCCACCAAATAAAAAATAAGGCGGTGAATATAAAGATTTGCTTTTTATATTTTGGGAAAAACACCGACCAAAACAATGGAAAGATCAGCAAACCAGCAAAGTCGGAAAGCTTGCCAGTAATCCAATTGTGAAAAAAGTCTTTAAGAAAAAAGTCGTTGACCAATAAAGTCAACAGACCAATAATAAACCAAGGAGAAGAAAAAAGATCGAAACGTTTCAAAATAAACCTAATTACTTCTTTTGCTTATGGGTTAAGGTCTTTCAAAAACTCTTCAATTAAAGGCTTTGCCTTTTCTTCATCCGATTCTAATATTTGTAATTCGTAAGAGCTTGGTGGGGCAACTCCATAAGCAGCATTTAATCCCGAATGGTAATCACCCTTTATGTTCGCCATTACATCGTTTGCCTCCAGAATTTCTCTTAAATGCAGAGCCGAAACTTCACTACCCGTGAAAATTACAATTAAGTCAGTTTGAACTTCTTCTGTCATGTTTGCCGTTTTTAATATTGATATAATTAATTCTCGTCTCTTATTATACGTTCCGAAAACGAACAATATGAATTAATATTCCAATATTGGATTACCTGGCGTATATCTCATCACGAACGTTTTTTTTCCATCAATCATTTTTATGTAATAAAAATCTGTTCGGCCTCCAATTTTTAATTTAACTCTACTATTTTTCAAGAGATTCAACGTTAATTTTTCTTGCCATAAAATGGGGTCTACCAGCTCTTCTTTCTTTTCCCAATTAAGCAAATCATGCGTTCCATCTTCTTTTTGTAAAACCAAACAATACTTTACATTTTCCGGAACGTCCTCGGCATCGCTGTATGTAACAATGGTATCGTTAAAATCTGAAATCCAACCCACCGCGTAAAACGCAGAAAAGTATTCTATGTCTTCATAAGATTGTCCGAAAGAGGAGACAGAACAAACAATAAAAATAAATGAGATTAATAGTGCTTTCATTATTGGTTTCGATTTTAGTTATTTAAACCTCAGTTTGAGTTATGAAAAAGTGTCACTTCGAGAGAATCCCGTGTGCGGGATTATTATCGAGAAGCACTTTTTGCCTCAGTATATTTAACTTAAACTCAGGTTTTAAAGTTAACGCCATTTCTTTTTTAGTGCAATATCGTTGCCAGAAAATAATTCTTCTCATTCATAGGCAAGCATTTAGCTATTTCACCGTCTTTTGTTCTCAAACAAAAACTAACCATCATGAAAAGAATTTTACTACTCTCAATATTTACACTAACAATGAATTTCGCTTTTGCTGGTGGATTTAATATTTCAATAAGTAATCAAACCAACCCTTTGTGTGCTGGTGTTTGTACAGGAACAGCAACTATTGAATTTTTTGGAGGTGTAGCACCCTATGATATTGATTGGGATGGTACTAGTAACGACGAGACTGGTTACGGCTCAACAACTCATACAGCAACTGGTTTGTGCGGTGGAGGTTTTATGGCAGTTACCTACTTTGTAACTGTAACAGATGACAATGGAGCCACAGCATCAACTTCTGCATCTTTTTCCGATCCTCAATATTTAAATGTTTCTTTAGCATATAGTAGAGATCCTTCTTGTAATGGAAGTTGTGATGGTGAGGCTGAGGTAATTTTATCTGGCGGCACAGCGCCTTACGATATATCGTGGGACAACAATGGAGCGGACGATGCTTTAGGTACCCTTATTTTGGTAAATAGAGCATTCGCATTATGTGGCAACACGCTATATACGGCGCAGGTAACTGATGCCAATGGATGTATTGCTACGGCAAGTACCACTTTAACCGAACCTGCTCAAGTAGTAGTATTGGTTACTGGTAACGATCCTGTTTGTAATGGCGATTCCAATGGCGATGTAAGAGCTGCAGCTGGAGGCGGAACAAGCAACTTTACCTACGTTTGGGACGATCTTACCACCACCACCACAATTACTGGCTTACCAATTGGCA
>JABSPQ010000408.1 GCA_013214205.1 Flavobacteriales bacterium | reverse complement strand
GATACTGTTTGAAAAATAATAGCTTCTAAATTATAAAGTTTGGTACGGTTAATTCTAGGGTCTTTCAAAACAGAAAAACAGCCTAACGGATTTTTAGTCATTTTTACTTACAAGATACTAAAAATCAGCTGACTGCACAAGCGTTCAGCAGTGTATTTGACTGGTTTTTAAACAGTTAATCGTGAACAATCTTCCTTTAGGATTGGGCTTATTTAGACCCGATTGCTCTGGGGTTTGGGGTGAGTCAGCTATGTTATCTACAAAATCCTCTTAATTTTGTAAAAAAATAAAATTGAATGGAAGAGAATAAAAATTATCGATTACTTATTCACGGAGGGGTTGGAACGATACTAAAAGAAAACATGACTGCTGAAAAAGAAGCAGCATACCTTAAAACACTTACAAAGTCTTTAGAAGCAGGAGAGGACATCTTAAAAAACAACGGTAGCGCCGTAAAAGCTGTTGAGGCAGCAGTTGCAGTACTGGAAGATTCTCCTTTGTTTAACGCAGGCAAAGGAGCCGTGTTTAATAGCGACGAAAAAAACGAAATGGACGCCTCCATTATGGATGGCAGCACACTCGATTCTGGAGCTGTGTTAGAAGTGGGAACAATTAAAAACCCTATTTCTGCGGCATTAGAAGTAATGAAGCATTCGCCTCATATTTTATTGGCTGGCAGCGGAGCCGAAAAATTTGCAGACCAACAAGGATGTCAGATTGTAGATCCATCCTATTTTTATACCGATTCGAGATTTGAGCAATTACAAATTGCTAAAGAAACCGGTGAAGTGATGTTAGATCATTCGGGAGATAATAAAAGTGCCGCGGCAAACTTCGAAAACGGAGGAACTAAATTCGGTACGGTTGGAGCGGTTGCCTTAGATGCCAACGGAAATATTGCTTCGGCAACTTCAACAGGAGGAATGACCAACAAACAGTTTGGTAGAATTGGCGACACTCCAATTATTGGTGCAGGCACGTATGCAAACAACAAAACATGCGCGGTTTCGTGCACGGGCCATGGCGAATTTTTTATCAAAAATGTTGTGGCATATGATGTTTCGGCATTGATGGAATACAAAGAACTTTCGTTGATAGATGCAGCCAACTATGTAATAAACGACAAGTTGAAAAACCAAGATGGCGAAGGAGGATTGGTTGCCATAGATGCCAAAGGAAACTACACCATGTGTTTTAACACACCTGGAATGTACAGGGGAATTGTAGGTTCAGAATCTCCTATAGAAGTAGAAATCTATCAATAAAATAGGGCGCGCTATTATTTAGAGCGCTCCATTCTTTTTTCAGAAAATATATAGCTGTGTTCGTGCGAAAGAATGTGCACTGTTAAATTCTCAATTGAGATAGGTGCACCATCTTCTATCGCAGCAACATTTGTGTATTTAATTTGATCGCCTTCAACAATTGTTACCAAGCCAGAACCAATTGCTTCCATGTGATCTCCTTTAGCAATAAGTAAACCAGTGTCTTCTCCTAAACCGATGCCAACGCTAATTGGATTGCTAGCAACAGACTGGCAAAGTCGACCGAATCTTCCTCGTTTAATAAAGTGAGAATCGAAGATTACATCTTCAATAAAGCCTAAACCTCTCGACATTTTCACTTCGCCTTTCAACAACGATTCGGAGCCTGTTCCGCTGTAAATCATCGTGCTCGACATCGCCATTGCGCCTGCGCTTGTACCTGCAAAAACAAATTTTTCTTTTTCATATCGTCGCAACATTACCGCTAAAATATCTGTACCACCAAAAATTGTAGTTAAACGAAGTTGATTTCCGCCCGTCATAAGTACGCCTTCAGTTGCTTCAATCCTTTTAAGATACTCCGGATTCAAAGTATCTTCTCTTTCCTTAATGTGCATTACGCCAACATTAGTGCAGCCTAATCTTTCGAAAGCTTTGATGTAATTTTCTCCAACTTCTTCGGGAATCATAGAAGCTGTAGTAATAATTTCAATTCGATTGGTTTTACCCACCAATTCTTCCAACATACGTTTCAGAATCCCAATTTCTAAAAATTGGTCCATTGTGCCATCTGAATTATCTGAATCTAAATGACTTCCTTTATCAACAGCCCCTCCAATTGCGATTAATATTCCCTTTGGGCTCTTTACATTCTTCGTCGACATTTTTATTCTTTTAAGTTTAATTCAAAATTCAATAAAGCAAATATACTGTGACATACAATCGATAATTGAGATAAAATTCATACTTTTTAACAGTTGGATTGTTAGAATAATGCAACCGAAAATTATTATTACCCGTTATCATTTATTTGAGTGCAATGAAGATATTAGAGATAAGAGCGTTAAGAGGCCCAAACTACTGGTCGAACAGAAGACACAAGTTGATAGTGATGAAATTGGACCTTCAGGAAATGGAGGAAAAACCATCGGATAAGGTAAAAGGTTTTGTAGAACGGCTAGAAAAATTAATTCCATCATTATACGAACACAGATGTTCGGAAGGACATGCGGGCGGGTTTTTTGAAAGATTGAGAACAGGCACTTGGATGGGGCATATTGTTGAGCATGTTGCTTTAGAAATTCAATCGCTTGCCGGTATGGATTGTGGCTTCGGAAGAACCAGAGGCACAGGAGATGTTGGGCAATACTTCGTTGTTTTCACATATACTCAAGAACGGGCAGGCAGGTACGCTGCAGAAACGGCTGTTGAAATAGTTGAGGCATTAATTAAAGGCAAAAAAGTTAAACTTGATCCCATTATTCAGGTTTTAAAAGAAATTAGAGAAGACGAAAAACTGGGGCCTTCTACCTATTCAATTGTAAAAGAGGCAGCTAATCGTGGCATTCCTTTTATGAGGTTGAACGAATATTCGTTGGTACAATTAGGGCACGGTGTAAATCAAAAAAGAATTAGAGCAACCATCACCAGCCAAACAAGTGGAATCGGTGTTGACCTTGCATGCGATAAAGAAGATACTAAATTCCTGTTGGATAGAGCAGGGGTGCCAGTTCCTCAAGGAAATATTTTAAAGACAGAAGAACAACTTCTAAGAGAGATAAAAAGAATTGGATTTCCGCTTGTTATAAAGCCTGTAGATGGCAATCATGGCAAGGGAATTACGATCAACATTAAAACAAAAAAAGTTGCACTTGCTGCATTTGCCTTTGCTCAAAAACGATCGTATAGGGTAATTGTAGAGCGTTACGTTGAAGGTTTCGATTTTAGAATGTTGGTGATAAACTACAAACTGGTAGCAGCTGCTATGAGAACTCCTGCACATGTTATTGGCAATGGAAAATCTACCATTAAAGAATTAATTGCAGAGGTAAACTCTGATCCACGTAGAGGGTACGGACACGAAAACATGCTTACGGAGATTGAGGTAGATAAAATTTCGTTGGGCTTAATGAAAGTCAAAGGCTATAAAATGACCACTGTTCTTCCAAAAAATAAAGTGTTTTATCTAAAGGATACAGCCAACTTAAGTACAGGTGGAACTTCTACAGACGTAACCGACTTGGTGCATCCATACAATGTTTTTATGGCAGAAAGGGTGTCGAGAATTATTGGTTTAGACATTTGCGGAATAGATGTAATGGCAACCGATCTCGAAAAACCATTGAGTGAAAACGGTGGTGTGGTACTTGAAGTTAATGCTGCACCAGGCTTTAGAATGCATCTTGATCCAACCGAAGGATTGGCACGAAATGTAGCCGAACCAGTGATCAACATGTTGTTCCCAGCCGGAAAACCAGCTAGAATTCCAATTATTGCTGTAACCGGAACCAATGGAAAAACGACCACTACGAGGTTAATAGCTCACATTATGAAAGGTGTTGGTTACCATGTTGGTTATACAACGTCGGACGGAATTTATGTACAAAACGGAATGCTGCAAGCAGGGGATTGTACGGGTCCTAAAAGTGCCAAATTTATCTTGAGAGATCCAACGGTAGATATGGCTGTTTTGGAAACTGCCAGAGGTGGAATTCTTAGAGAAGGCCTTGGGTTTAGTCATTGCGACATTGGAATTGTTACGAACATAGCACCCGATCATTTGGGCCTAAAAGGAATTCATACACTCGAACAATTGGCAAAAGTTAAGTCGGTTGTAGTAGAAAGTGTAAGTAAAGAAGGCTATTCAATTTTAAATGCAGACGACGATCACATCTTTAATATGATAGGTGATTTAAAATCGAAGATTGCTTTGTTTAGCATGGACGAAAAAAACAAGCGTGTTGTGGAGCATTGCGCCGCTGGAGGTATTGCTGCTGTGTATGAAAACGGTTACATCACAATTAATAAAGGCGGATGGAAAATTAGAATTGAGAAAGTGCTAAATATTCCTTTAACGTTCTCTGGGCGGGCTGTATTTATGATTCAGAACGTGCTACCAGCGGCTCTGGCAGCGTTTTTACGCGATGTTGAGCTAGACGACATACGATTAGGTTTGCAAACGTTTACGCCGTCTCCAGCACAAACTCCGGGCAGAATGAACATGTTCCAATTCAATAAATTTACTGTAATGCTCGATTATGCGCACAATCCATCGGGTATGCGAGCGATTGGTAAGTTTTTGGAAAAACTTCCAGATACGCCTAAAGTGGGATTGTTTGCAGGAACTGGCGATAGGAGAGATGAAGATTTAATAGAATTTGGTAAGGTATCTGCCGAGATTTTCGATGAAATTATAATCAGAGAAGATCATCAACTCCGTGGTAGAGAAGAAGAAAAAATTAGCAAATTATTGCTCGAAGGAATTAATAGCTTGGATAAGAAAACGCCTGTTTCCTTTGCTGCAGATGCTCATAAGGCAATTAATAAAGCCATTAAAAATGCCAAAGATGGATCGTTTATAGTAATCATAAGCGATATTATTCCAGATGCAATAAAGCAAATAACAGAACTTAAAGAAAAAGAGAACAAAGTAAAAGTTCGCAAAGCAGATATCCCTAATTCGAATTAAGGTTTCCGTAGAATTCAATGTAGCACCTTCAAGTTTGAAACTTGGAGGCGGCGAAATCTCTGAATTACATCCTATAAAGAGGCCTCTTCGCTATAGCGAAGAGGCCTCTTTAACCACTTATTTAATTAACAAGTCCTAGTTCAGTTTTAAGCAACTTCACAGTTCTAACTCCTGCACTATGATTTACCTTAACTAAGTACGAATCAGCTCTCAAATCTTTACCGATAGAGAAACCTTTACCAGTCTCTCTGATATTAGAGCTAACCAGGGGTTAGGTGAATTTCTTAGGGACTAGGCAAAGTGGAATTGCAACAAAATAATGGAGTTTAAGTTAAGCTATGCCGCGTGATTAAATTGATGATTATTGAGATTAAATTGTTCTATTGATTTATTGCCCAAGTATGAGTGCCTTCTTTTTCTGTTATACCACGTTTCCAGCCAGTCGAAAATTGACATTTCTGCTTCGCTTTTAGAAATGTAACGTTCTTTGTAAACGCATTCTGTTTTTAATGTCTTGAAGAAGCTTTCAGCCACAGCGTTGTC
>JABSPQ010000407.1 GCA_013214205.1 Flavobacteriales bacterium | reverse complement strand
TGATGCCGACTGGGCCATTGATGGTTCTGGCAATATGAGCAATGCAAATATTGGTGCGGTAAGTATTGGGGTAGATGCAACTGTAAATGGAGTAACCGTAGGTAAAGGCGGTGGAAATATAGCAAGCAATACAGCAAATGGATATCAAGCCCTTTATTACAACAGTACAGGAAACAACAACACCGCTAATGGTTATCAAGCCCTTTTTAGCAACACTACAGGAGACAACAACAGCGCTTTGGGATATCAATCAGGCGATAACATCACCACCGGCTCTCACAACCTTATTGTAGGGTACAATATAGATGCCCCTTCTGCCACGGCAGATGATCAACTTAACATTGGTAATATTATCTATGGAACCAGTATAGATGGAACTGCCAATACCCTTTCTGCTGGTAATATTGGCATTGGGGTGCAAGCACCAATAAGTAAACTAGATGTAAACGGACAGATTACCATGCAAACAGGAGCCACTAACGGTTATATTCCTGTATCTGACGCCAATGGTACTATGACCTGGACAGACCCTGCAACCATTACTACCGCAACTGATGCCGACTGGGCCATTGATGGTTCTGGCAATATGAGCAATGCAAATATTGGTGCGGTAAGTATTGGGGTAGATGCAACTGTAAATGGAGTAACCGTAGGTAAAGGCGGTGGAAATATAGCAAGCAACACCGCTAATGGTTATAGAGCCCTTTATGACAACACTACAGGATACAGTAACACCGCTAATGGTAATCAAGCCCTTTATAACAACACTACAGGAAATTACAATATAGGAATTGGATATCTAGCAGGTCCATTGAGTAATAATTTAGAGAATACAATTTCAATAGGAAAAAACACTGCATGTATTTCCGATAATACTTGTCAAATAGGAAATAATTTGGCAGAAATTCACTTAAATGCCGCTAATGTTTATGCCAATGGATCGGTTGTTCACAGCTCTGATAAAAGACTGAAGCGCGAAATAAAAAACCTTGAATATGGTTTGGAACAAGTTATGGCATTGAGACCCGTTTCCTATTATTGGAAAGACGACAGAAGACAAGACCATAAAACAATAGGTCTGATAGCTCAGGAAATTCGACAAGTAATCAATGAAGTAGTACATCAAAAAGATAATGAGGAAAAAACACTTGGTGTTGCTTATACTGAGTTAATTCCTGTGCTTATAAAAGCTACTCAAGAACAACAACAAATCATTGAAAACCAAACAAAAGAAATGGAAGAGCTGAAAAAAGAAAATGAAACTCTAAAAGCAGCTGATGAAACTATGGAAAAAGAAATGGAAGATCTGAAGCGAGAGATAGCCGCAATAAAAGCCCTGCTTCAAAAAAGGTAAAACCACCTATACAATATGGGTGCCAGTACCTATAGGAAATAAGTATTGGTAAGTTTTTCTTTTCAAGTTAAAAGAAGAAAACGTTGGGTAACAAAACCTAAAAATAACCCTAAGGGTCGCTATCGCTTATTTTTAGCCAAACCGTTAAGCTCCATCGTCTGAAGTAGACACCCGAAAATAAGTTTGCTTATCACAACGCTCTCTGTGTTGTACATTTTGACTCAAAAAAATCAATTTTTGTGTGGGGTTTGTGGTTTATCAAATTGGTTGACCCGAACGCAGTTTTGACCAGAGTGGATAAGCTAGACTTGAATGAAAACTAGCCCACCTCTTGCCCATCGTTTGACTGCTACAGTTTGACCATAACTCAAGACAAATTAGACTCGAAAAACCACACAAAATGACATTCGGAAAATAAAGCTGGATAGGTTACGCAAACTTTGATGCAGCCGACAGGAGCCTAACATTCGCTAAAATCACATAAACCAACCCACCTGACCGTTTTTCCGTATTTTAGCGTGAACGTTGTAAACAATTGCAGATGAATAAAATATTATCAATAACACTGATTCTTTTTTCTCTACTTTCTTGTCAAGAAGAGCCTAATAATAGGGAAATAGAGCAGGAAATAAGCTCTGTATCCCCAGAAATGGAACCAGACTACCCTTGGGAAAAAAGGATTACGGAAAAAGCGATTATAGCAATTGAATTATCAATTAATAATTTAACGCTCCCTCCTGATAAAAGGGATTCAAATTTCCCGGATACACCAGGACCATCTAATGTACCTTTTACCCTTAATGAAATAGTAGAATTTCACATAATTGGTTACAGTCATTCCGAATCAACACCAGAAATTTATGATATTGAATTTCAAGAGAATAAAGGATTTTCTGGTCCAAGAATAACAGTAAAAATGAATATTGAATCTGGAGAAGCACTAAAAGTATACATGAAGGCTGACTCCTAATTAAAATTAAATTTGATGAAATATATTACACTCATTATAAGTCTATTACCAATTATTTGCTCCGGACAAGATAGCCTAAACATAGAAAGAAAACTCTATGGCATATTTTCAGGAAAAGTCATTAGTATTACTGAATCTCATCAGAAAGAAGGAACATTTGCCGAAATAAAAGTTGAAGTTGACTCAATAATACAACTGGATACGGCAACAAACGAACTGCCCGGATATTATTATTATCTCAATGAAAAAAGAGTAGAAAAACATAATAATAAAAAACCATTAATAGTAACCATGCTAGTTGAACCGGAACTTTGTAACCTGCAAGTTTGTATGAGATATATAATCTATACCAACTGTTGTAATGTAGACTCCTATTACTACGACCCTAAAAGAACTAAGCAATTGGATAATTAAACTGTTTACAACAAAACCTAAACTGCAT
This sequence comes from Flavobacteriales bacterium, assembly GCA_013214205.1. Lineage (GTDB taxonomy): Bacteria > Bacteroidota > Bacteroidia > DT-38 > DT-38 > DT-38. The sequence continues at coordinate 202 of JABSPQ010000407.1, read as the reverse complement.
TAAAACGCAGTTTAGCCAAAACGTTGGCAAACATTAAAACCAAAAATAAAATAACTTATGATTATTAAAGCTTTACTTCTTACACCCTTATTTATTTTTTGTTTAGGTAATGTAAATGCTCAAACTATAGTTTTCTCGTCAGACTCTACAGATGCTACTAAAACGGTAACTGAGCTGACTATTAACAAACAAGTGTATATGC
>JABSPQ010000406.1 GCA_013214205.1 Flavobacteriales bacterium | reverse complement strand
TTCTAATAGTTTGTTGAAGCTTTTTAGCCTTTTGCTTTAGGGAGGTAATGTAATATCTGGTAGCAGATTCTATCTTTCCTGTTGCTTTGAACTCTCTAATGCTTTGAATTCTTACTACAGATTTTAAATATACCCACTTCTCAGGTTGTTCAATGTGTATAAAGTTATTGATAACCGAACATATTATTGTTTCAATTCTTCCATGTCCGTAATCAATGTCAATTGATGTGTCAACATCTTTGTTGAACCTAAATTCATCTTCTATGTTTTCTAACAACTCTGGCACATTTTACAAACATCGGCATAAAAATCACATTCGTTTGTTCCTCGCAAAACAAAGGTAGAACAGAATTTTGTAAGCTAGCGAAACCTAAGAATAAAAAGTCCTATTAATAGGGGGATAGACCAACAGGATACTACTGCTTAATTCAATTTCTTTATTAGTGGCTGGATCCTTATACCATCTGCGACACTCTTAGAAAGCGGAAAATAGAACGTGTAACGGATGCATCTGGATGGCCATATACCTTCGGATTTTTTCTCTATCAAATTGTAGCTTCATATCTGTGAAACCAGATGTGTTGTAAAGGTTGTCGCCATATTTTTGCATTTAAGCTAATCGTTGTGCAGGAATGTGGAGGTTTGGCATGATCGAATTTAGTATTTCCTTTCTAAACTTTTTTATTGGGCGTTCAAACTCACCTTGTCGTTCTTCGGTAAAATATGCCGTTTGTCGAATAACCTGAAAACAGGATTGTAACCCGAACATTTTCGAGCAATTTTGCGTTTAGTATAATACTCAATTGATTATAAAATACACATGAAAAATTACCCATTACTCTCCTGCTCATTTATCCTGATCAATTTCCTTTTATTAAGTTTTGCCACTCCTGTATTCAGCCAGGATACTGACGGTGATGGAGTTGCAGATGTAATTGATTTAGATGACGATAACGATGGGATCTCTGATTTGGATGAGAATCCTCCATGTCAATTTCCTGGTAGTTTTGATCCAGGGCTAGCCTATCTATTCCAGTCTCCTATCGCTAATAAAACTAAAGTTACAGGAATTGATCTCACGGATGGATCAACAACATTTGTGGGTACTGTAGATGTCGAGTTCAATGCAGTTACCTTTAACGAGGAAACAAAAGTATTTTGGGGTTCTGATAAAACTAATAATGCATTTGTCATAGTAGATCCTGTTACTTGGGTGGTTACCCATAGGTTTGGGTCTCATAATGGTTCTGTTAACAGTGGAGCTTACGACCCAGTAACAAAGCGTTACGTTGCTCGTCAGACCGATGGCAGAATGCATGTACTTGATGCAGATCCAAACTCTGCAGAATACTTGAATTTAATCTCTTCTTATATCACGGATCCAACATTCGGGGCTATTCTTGATATTGTTGTAAACACAGATAATGGCTTGTTTTATGGAATTGATGCCAATACAGCGGACTTAATCGAAATAGATGTTGACGCTGAGACTGAGACTAAGCTTGGATTGGTTGATGGTTTAAAAGTTGGCAGTTACGGAGCTGCCTATTCCTCTTGGGACGGGAAACTTTATTTCGGTAACAATGTGACTGGAGAGATTTTTTTGATTGATCTCGAGGACAATCCGCTTTCAGCCACTCATTTTGTAACGGGACCTAAGTCAAGTACAAACGATGGCGCAAGACCATTAGCCATTGATATTGGTGGAAATTGTATTGCGTTCTCGGATTTTGATGGCGATGGCATTCCTAACCACCTCGATCTTGATTCTGACAACGATGGATGCCCTGATGCCATAGAAGGTTCTAGTCCGAATGAATATTACTACAGTCAACTAGCGGATGATAGATCCTTAGACCTTACCCAAGGTGGTGCTGGGATAGATGCTGATGGAATCCCATATAATGGCGCAAATCAAGGTGTCGGATTTAGTCAAGACCTTAGTATAGTAGTATGTTGTGATGCTTCAGATTCAGGATATCCTGATAATGATGGGGATGATGTCTCAGATCATTGTGATGATGACGATGACAATGACGGTATTTCGGATTCGGATGAGTGTGCATTGTCATTCGTAGCTGTTAGTGGAATTGATGTTGGTTTGGAGATAAGTAAAGACAATACTTCTACTGGCCGTCCAGTAGACATCAGCCTACTATTAGAATTACCTGCAAATAGTGTGTTGTTAGAAGTTACCAATGCTTCAACTAGAGCCTCTGGAGGATTTTATACAACAGGAACCTTAGGAGCAACAATGTTTACAGTTACTGGCACACAACCAGTTTACACAAAAATAGCACATGGTGGTATCATTAGTCTAGAGGGCGATATTGATGGGATCAATAGTTACGATGGTATGGAGTATAGGCAAACAAGTGCATTGGCAACAGGATTTGAAGAGGCATTAAGTGGAGGATATTATGCTATTAACAGAACAGCAGCAAGTGCTAGCAGTAATAATGGACCAAGTTTTGTTTGGCAAAGCAATACTGCTTCTGCATCTCTTCTATTCGATGTTTTTGCTACAGGAACATCAGGAAATTCTAATTACACTATTTCGTTTGCACTGCCTTGCGATGAAGATGACGATGGAGTAGCCAATGATATAGACCTTGACTCAGACGATGATGGATGCCCCGATGCAGTAGAAGGTGATGCTTCTTTTGTACCTGGAGATTTGAGCAACGACATGCTCTGCGATAACAGTGCAGCCTGTGTCGATACTGACGGAATACCAACCAACACTGGTTCTCCGCAAGGTGTGGGCGATAGCCAGGATGCAGGTACCATAAGTGCTGCTTGTGGAATTTCGTGTTCATTGGATGTTACTTCACTTTTTAATACAGCAGAAATTAGTTGTAATGGTGCATCAGACGGAGAAATCACATTAACCATTACCAGCGACTTTCCTAATTACGATGTTGCATGGAGTACTATAGGAACGGCTCAAACCAATACAGCAACTAAAAGTTTTGTAGAAGGTGTTTTCGCTGCAGGAACTTATACTGTTACCGTTACTAACGGAATAGGTGTTACCAACTCATGTTCTGTTACGGTATCAGAACCAGACGCAATTACTGTATTGGCTGGCGGAACAGGTTTAGTTTGCAATGGAAACGGAGCAGGAATTGTTACCGCCGCTGGTTCTGGAGGAACTGGAACTTACACTTACGCATGGGAAAACAGTAATGCAACGTCTGTTGGAACAGGAACACCAGTAAGTTCTTTACCTGCCGACACCTACACGGTAACAGTAACCGACGCAAGTCTGTGTACAATTACCGCCGAAATTACATTGACTCAACCTCTCGAAATAGTAGTTACGGAAACTAATAGCCCAGCCTCATGCGGACAAAGTGATGGCGACGCTACAGCAAGTGCCACAGGTGGTGCAGGAGGCTATTCCTACTTATGGAGTGCAGCAGGCGGTACCGACCTTACCGTTAACCCCAATGTAAACATACCAGCAGGAATTTACAATGTAACCGTAACCGATAGCGATAACTGTACAGGAACAACTCTTACTACAGTTACCAACCTAAACGGGCCTGATGCAACAATTGCACTTCCTGCCGAACTAAATTGCTTTGAAGACTCAGATGGTCGATTAGACATTACCATCAATTCGGGTGGTGTCAATCCTTATCAAATAGAATGGCAATCAGGAAAGTCTGAAAATGGAAATGAAGGAGATTATTTTGATGATGACTTAACCGCAGGAACCTATACCGTAGAAATAACCGATGGTAACGGATGTACGGTTACTTTAAGCGAAGCCATTATAGAGCCCTTTGAGTTAACTGCAACCACATCTCAAACTGATTTGTTGTGTTTTGAAGACACCGACGGCCAAGCAACTGTTTTCGCAGAAGGCGGTACATTAGATTACACTTACCAATGGAGCAATACTGGCAGCCAAACAACCCAAACAGCAACTGGGCTAGAGGCAAGCACCTATATGGTAATAGTAACCGATGCTAGAAGTTGTGTAACATCAACCCAAGTAACATTAGCGCCAAAGCTCGAACTTGTTTCTTCAATTATCGGAACCGATGTTTCGTGTTATTCATTTAGCAATGGTACAGTAGATTTAACACCAAGTGGTGGAACTGTAGTAGGCGATTATAATTTTACATGGTTGCCAAATAACGAAGACACCGAAGATTTAAGTGATGTTGTTGCCGGAACATACAATGTAACGATAACAGATGGTAACGGCTGTGAAACACTAAACAGCATCGTTATTGTAGAGCCAACAGAGCTAACCATTTCGGCTCAAACAGATCAACATGCTTCATGTTTGCTTACTTGTTTGGATGGAGA
>JABSPQ010000405.1 GCA_013214205.1 Flavobacteriales bacterium | reverse complement strand
GCCTGTGCCGTCGCTAAAGGTAACTGTTGCTGTTCCGTCGTTTGATCCAGTGCCCGAGTTACAAGAGATATCGGTACTGCCAATGGTAACTGATAATGCAACAGCAGGTTCAGTTACTTCAACGATAAAAGTTGCTTCACAATCGTTGGCGTCTGTAACTGTTACTGTGTAGAAGTCGGCTATCAGACCAGTTGCAGAAGTACCAGTTCCTTCAGAATTGTTACTACTGTCTTCCCATTTATAAGTTAATACTCCTGTGCCTCCAGTGCCAATTGCGTCTGCCTCGCCATCGTTGCCTCCATTACATTTTACTTCCGTTTGAGTTGCCGTAACGCTTAGTATTGGTGGATTAGATAAATCTATAGATGCTATTGCAACACAGCTACTGTCGTCTGTAATTGTTACTGTGTAAGTGCCTATTCCAAGATTTGTTTCGGTATTGGTACCAGCAGACTGGTTGTTTTGGATTGTACTGCTCGACCAGTTTACACTGTAATCTGGAACGCCACCACTGTAAGTTGCAATAATCTGTCCGTCGGTTCCACCAATACATTTCGGATCGGTTTCGGCTAAAGTAACTGTTACCACAGTTGGGTCTATTAGCACTTGTGTATCCTCTATAGCACAGCCATTAGCATCTGTTACAGTAACATCATATGTACCTGCAAGTAGCGTTGATGATGAAGAATCATCCGCAGCAGGAACGGTAGCGCTGGTAGAAGTCCATGCATAATTATACCCGTTATCAGGACAATCTAAAGCAAATGCAACATATATGTTCGAATTCCCTGAAGTATTTGTTGTGAAAATATTGAATTGAGTAGAAGTTAAAGAAGAAACACTATTCCAAGTAAACTTAGTACCATTACTGCTTGAAGCACTTGCCGGCGTTCGTTCAATTTCATAACTGCCACCACAGGAAACGTCTTCAAACCCTGTTGCTAATGAACCAGTATATGAAAAGGCGGTACCATCTAAACTCGCCATCCCATCAGTTTCATTTACGTTTGTAATTACTGCACCATGTTCAACTTGCACATAAACTAATTCCGTCCCAGTGAGTGTAAAAACTGGTGGCCCAAAGCCAACGGTTGTGTATATAACTCCACTTGCCTTAACTGAAACATTGGTCGCTTCCAAGAATACACTCCCAGCAGCTAAGCCCAAAACAGTACTTATGTCTATAGGTCCACCCGTAGATTGGTTATCGGTACCCATCGCCAATCCTAAAGTAGCTCCATCTATATTAACGAATGTTTTAGGACATGTACCGCCGGCTGGTGTTGCAACTACTGTACCGTCGGCGTCTCCATTACATGTTGGATCGATGCCATCCATTATCAACGATAGTGGTGGTCTGTCGGTGAGTGTAACTGTATTGCTTACTGTACATCCAGCGAGATCACTAACGGTGACAGTATAAGTATTGGCTGTTAGGTTAACAGGGTCTTCAATATTGGTAGCTGGAGCTGGGGTCCACGTGTAAGAATAACCACCTTGTCCTCCTCCCGGAGTAAGACTGATTGAGCCAGTTGCCTCTGTAGCGCACAACGGGTTGGTGTAAGTGATACAGGCCGTAACAATTGGGCTAACACTAAAAGAAGCAGTACTGACATCGTTACAAGCACCGTCGGTAACAGTTAGAGTAACTGTATATGTACCAGCTGCTGCATAACTAACACCCGTTGGGTTTTCGGCTGTAGTTGACCCGCCTGTGCCTCCATCAAAATTCCAGAGATAAGTCTCGCTTCCTCCCGTACTACCTAAATTGGTAAAGTCGAAACTATTACCTGTAAAACACTCATCTGATATAGCTTGAATAGCAGATACAACTATTGGGCCTGAGTTAATAACCTGTTCTAAGGAAACGCTACACCCAATATCGTCGGTTGCCGTTACCGTGTATGTCCCATCGCAAAGCAAAGAAATATCTTCATCATTATCATTAGCCCCTGTAATAGATGAGCCATCCCATACAAAAGAGGGAATTCCAGTAGATGTGGTCTCGTTTTGCAAGGTAAGACTCCAACTATCTACGGTGGTTAATCCAGCGGCATTGGCTGTACTTCTATTTGTAATCATTAATTGCCAAGTACCATTTGGATCGCACCCTGTTAAAGCACCACCTGCGGCGTCAAAAGCCGTACGAGGAATCCAAGGTCCTGCTCCACTAGATACATCGCTACCGTTAATAGAGCTTGGCGCACTGCCAATAAAACAAAGATCTTTACCAGTTACATTACCAGTTCCAGTACCACCGTCAGGATACCATTTCAACCAACTTTCACCGCCACAAGGATTAATAATTTTAAAACGAATATCACCGACTCCATTTGAGGTTACATCACTAAAATTAACACATACCTGTACAACCGTAGCCTCATCAACCAAGGGAGTACCAATACCTGTTACTGAATTATTGAAGTAGGTTGTTGTAGTACCTCCTGGAGCATCACCGGTATTACCATTAAAAACATCATCACTTATTACATCAGCATAAGTACCACCAGAAGCGGTAATATCTATGGAGCCATCGCAATCGGTAGGGCACGTTTCGTGAACAAGAGTGTTTAGGGTTATAATTAATTCTGTTGGCTCTACTATTGTTGCCTCGCAAGTACCTGTTATTCCTAAGTTATCTGTTACCATAATGGTATAGGTTCCGGCTGCAATATTGGTCTCGTTAAAAGAAATAGTAGAGGTATTCGTCACATTCGCAACTGCTCCGTCCCAATCAATATTATAATTGGGCGTTCCTCCAACAAAATCTAAATACAATCTACCATCAACATCTCCATTACAAGTAACGTCTGTTGCGGTTAATATACAAACAGGGCCACATGCTGCAGATAAGGTATTCTCATCCTGACTATCACCAATCGATTGTGTAGGGTTAGAAACTAGTGGAATACCATCACTATCAACGCAAGCTGCACTCTCACACAAAACACCGTTGGTTAAATCGCCACCATTAAACGATCCACCACCTTCCACTGCATCGGCACATCCGTCATTGTCAGAATCCCAGTCGAGGTGATTAAGGATGCCATCATTGTCATAATCCATATCGCCAGTGCAATATTGATAAACCATGTCATCTACATTCATGGCGGCGCTACCATTGTCATCGAAAAAATAATACCTTACAGAATAAGTGGTAGCAGGCAACAGAAGTTGGTCTGTAATATTGATACTGTAAGTTGCACCGAGTGTTAATCCTGGTGCGAAAAAATAGTCGCTTGTGAGTGTGGAATATGTTGCAAAATTATCATCGGAAATTAAAATCCCTACGTGATAATTAAAACTATTGTTTGTATTAACTCCAGTAACGCCTCTTCTATATGTGATATTACTAAACACAAATGGGTCTATACCACCTTGTGTTGTAAACTGAGTTTGAATATAATCGTTAGCGAAAATAGAGGCAGCTAACGTTGCTGTTGTTGCACCTGTAACTAGGAAGAAACTGGTAGGTGAAGTTAAGCCTACCCCTGCACCTGCTGAAAGATCTACGACTGAGGCAACTTGCGCTGGTGCATTAATTGTACCTGCATTCCTGTTACCTGCATTGTTGGCACTCCAAACGGTCATATTGCTATTGTTCGTGGAGCACAACCCTTCATCAGTATCGGAAATACCGTCATTATCATCATCCAAATCAAGCGCATCTGGTACTCCATCACCGTCAGAATCTTGGCTAAATACGGGTACAGTAAACGAAATTAACAGTAAGGTGAGAAGGAATATATTTTTGCTCAAATCTTTAATGTTTTTCAAGTAAATTGTGATTATTTGGTGGTTCATGTTAACGTGCACAGTTGTATGTTACAAATATTAGTCGAGGTAAATATTAAAAGGTTGCCTATCGAACTAACATTTCTTTTTACTAATTATCTCTAAATTCGTTACTGCCAAAGAGATATTCAATCTAAACGACTGATTACCTGACTAGTTACATTCTGATTATTTAATGCGTTTTTTACAAAAAAACAATCGATTGCTTTTATGCAAAATTAACCACTATTATCGCAAATAACTATCCTGCTGTATCATGCGTAATTATCAAGCTTAAGATTATTATTCTAACATATCGACTAATAGCAAAAAACGAATCACTCATCTACCTGATATCAACGTATTTGAATTATTTAATTCTGGTAAATCTCACGAGATAGAAAATTATTCGATTACTATTTTTCTACGAACAACGGTTTTTTTCGATGAAGGGAGATTGAGGAAGGAAGTTTGAAGAAAGGAAGATCAAGTGTTAAGCAGAAAGGAAGTGTAAAGTTTTAAATATTAAGTGTGAAGTAAGAAAAGAAAATCAAGTGCTAAGTTTTAAATGCAAAGTGTTAAGTCCTGCGGGATCGCACTTAACACTTCACACTTAACATTTTCTTACTTACCTTATTATCGTTACAGAACCAACGTTGTCAAAGTATTCTTTTCCGTCGCAGCCAATGGCATCTATTATGTAGAAATAAACACCGTCTGGTACTTCTTCTCCGGCGAATGTTCTGCCATCCCAGCCCGTCTCTACCCCTTCCCACTGAGAAAGTTTCTCTCCCCAACGGTTAAAGATTCTCCCGGTAAGTTCGCAGATGTTTAGGTAAGTTACCATGAACTTCTCGTTGTACTCATCTCCGTTTGGTGTAAACACATCTGGAATGGACAAGAAAGAACCTGCTTCTACCACTATAAAAGCAGTGTCTATCTCGGCACAAAACCCATCTCTCGATACTTGAAGTATTACTTCAGATGAAGTTGTAGTACTTACTGAAAACGTATTAATTAATGTATCAATATTTATATCAATTACTTCATCATCAATTAACCATGTAGACATGTTGTAATAGTTGCCATAACTAGAGTCTATAAACACAGCCTCAAAAGGTGTAGCTCCAGTTGGTTCGCCATCAATTATAATGTGTGCACGAATAGAATCGGGACGAGATACAAATTCAAAAACCGTATCGGAAATACACATGTTGCTATCTACCGCGATTACCCAATAGGCGGTGTCGTTGTTACCTAATATGTCTTCAAATACATTTGGTGTTATTACAGAATCGGGATTTGGTAAAAACCATTGGTATATATAGTTGCCTACTCCACCCGTTGCACCTGCGTACAGCACTCCATCTTCTGCTTCATAACAAGTAACGGTATCGTGGCTTAAGGCTGCTACAACTCTTGTTAATGGGTCTATATAGATTGAACTAGTTGCAACACAATCATTATCATCTGCAACGGTTACTGTGTAGGTTCCGCCAGGGACATCGATTGCAAATGTATCTGTGCTTGCAGTTGGGTTGTTCCATACGAAGGTATATGGCTTACTTCCGCCTATAGTCGCCGTTTTAATTATTGCTGTAGAATCTTGGTAGCAAAGCAATGAATCTGCTGATGCTGTTGTTACCAGTATGTCTGGTTCGGCAATCAACGTGTCGATTGTAAACTCGCACAAATCAGCATCAATAACAGTAATTGAGATGTCGCCAGCAAAAAGGTTATCGGTTGAAACATCGCCTACTCCTACTCCACTATCCGATCCGCCAGTAGACCAACTATAACTATATGGCGAAGCACCACCAGTAATATCTACCGTTGCTACTCCATCGCTTCCTCCATTACAGCTAACGTTTGTTACCAACGTAAACGCTGGGTTAAGTCCGCCCGGAAGTAACAGTGCTTCTTTGTTCGATGCAGTACAACCGTTGCCGTCTGTAACCACAACCGTATGCGTGCCCGACGCCAATGTAATTGGAGTAACAATCGTTAAGTCTGTTGGATCCCACAAATAGCTGTAACCACCTGTTCCGCCATTGGGATCGGCTGTTAACGAACCATTCTCTGTTCCACAATCAGAATTTTTAGGATCTATAATATCTACCGTTAATTCGTCTGGGTCAATCAATTCGGTGCTGCACGTTAATTCGCATCCATTATTGTCTGTTAAAATTACATTATAGATTCCAGCACCAAACGTATCTACCGTTGCAGTAGTATCTGCATCCGCGTTGTCCCACAAGTAATGGTAAGGACTTGTTCCGCCCGATACCAATGCCTCAACATCTCCATCTGTACCTTCAAAACATAACGGGCCAACTCCTGAGCACGAAAACTGAAGTTCTGTTGGTTCGTTTACAATGTACTCGTAGCTTACCCACACCAATAGCCTGTCGTAGATGGTTACATTGTATGTTCCGTCAGCCAATCCTGTTAAATCTTGATCGGTTGAAGTAAAATTATCTGGACCTGTCCAGTTGAAAGTATACACAGGGCCATTGCCAGGTTCTGTATTGGTTAGAGCAATTTCTCCAGTTAATTGATCATAACAAAGGATGTGTGTAATTTCTTCCACCCAAATCATGCCTGGCTCGCCTAGTACTATTGCGCAATTACTTGCAGCACAATCGTTACCATCTGTAATGGTTACGCAGTATGTTCCTTCTTCAACGCCATCAACTCCCACTGTTATTGAATTAGCTGGATCGCCCCACAAGTAGGTGTAGTCCTCATCCCCGCCTATTCCAGCACTGGTTACTTCGCCATCAAAACAATCTTCGTCGCATGTGGAATGTCTAACTGTGCTAGCAGTAGCAGTTACTACATCTGGCTCATCTACAAAGAACGAATTGTACCCAAGGCAACCATTTACATCGGTTATGGTTACATCGTACGTGTTGCCAGCAACATTAATTAAATCCTTAGTAGTTGAACCACCATTAGACCAAACGTATGAATATGCTCCCGTACCTCCTGCTGGCGTTAAGCTTACTGCACCATCGTTACTTCCGAAACATGTTAAAGGAGTTCCGTCTATGTCAGAGGTAATTTCATCTGGTTCGTCTAATGTTTCTACTGCGGTGGCTGTGCAACCATTAGCATCTGTTACTAACACTTCGCAAGCAATATTCGCACTTAAGCCTATTGCTTGCGCATCGGTTTGAGCCGTAGGGTTGTTCCACAGGTAAGCGTAATCTAACGTACCACCTGTTGCGCCAACTGTGGCATTTCCATCGCTACCTCCAAAACAAAGCGGATCGTTGCGATCTATTATTGCGGCTTCGAGTAAGGATGGTTCTGTTATGGTAGCAGGAACTTCAATTATACAATCGTTATTGTCGGTAATGGTAATGATGTAATTACCAGCACATAAATTATTTTCGGTTACCGAACCTGCCACAGCTTCTACACTTGATGCGCCCGAAGGCCATGCTACTGTATAGCTTGGTGCACCATCTGCGAATTGAACAGTAATAAAACCGTCGCAGTCTTCAAAACAATCTACCGCTATAGTTTGATCTAAAATACTTGCCGTTGGAGCGCCAGCGTCTTGTACTACTTGAATAACAGAGCTGGTGCAATTGGCATTGTCTGTTACGGTAACGGTATAAGTGCCAGCAAAGACAAGGTTGGTATTGGTATTTGTACTCACATCAGACCACAAATAAGTATATGGCGATGTGCCTCCACTTATTCCTGCTGCTCCATTAATAATAAAAGCCTCTCCATCTTGCTGACTACATGTACTTGCCAAATAATCTGTAGCATAGTCTATTACTACTGGCTCTGCTGGGCTGCCCGATTCTATAACAGAACAACCGTTGGCATCTGTTACTGTTACGCTGTAAGGCGCACCTGCCGCGTCTAATCCCGAAATATTATCGGTAGTCTCTAAAGTGCTCCAAATGTAAGTGTAGGTTGGTGTAGCTTCTGTTACGGTTAACGATATTGCTCCATTTGCTCCTCCATTACAAGAGATATCGGTTACCACAGGAACAACTATTAGTTGAGTTGGTTCGCCAATAGTAACAGATGTTGTTGCTGTACATAAGTTAACATCAAACACTATTACCGTATATGTGCCAGCATCTAACCCTGTTGCTTGCGCAGTGGTTTGAGCAGATGCGTTAGTATCCCATAGGTAAGTATAGCCAGCAATGCCAAACGTACCTGCTACAGTTGCATTGCCATCTCTTCCGCCGTTGCATCGTGGCTCGTTATCATCGGTAATTATTGCAACTACTTCTGTAGGATGTACCAAAGTTGCAGAGCATGTAGCTGTGTTATCAGAATCATCCGTTACGGTTACTTCGTAGGTGCCATCGGGGAAAACCCCTTCTATTATAGATAGATCTGAAGTACCGGGATTGGGAATATTAGTACCCACTGAACTCCAAACTATTTCATAATTAGGAATACCACCTGAGATATCTAGTGTTAATTCTCCATCCGACTCTCCGAAACAACTGATATCTGCTCCATTAAAATCGGAAGTAACATTAAGTGTACATTCAACTCCACATAATGCGCTAACAACAGTGCTATCTAACTGACCATCTCCTCCCTGGCCTCCATTAGCCATATCAGGAACTCCACAACCATCTTCCGCATCATTGATACTTCCATCTGGATTAAGATCTCCGGTCACTATTCCTCCATCCGCTTCTATAGCATCCGGGCAGCCATCGTTATCTGAATCGAGATCGAGGTAATCGAGCATTCCATCTCCATCAAAATCGGGACAAACTCTTGAAGAGATCCACCCATAAATACCACCGACCGTTGTAATGGTTATATTCTGAACACCTGAAGCATCAATTAATACTGCTGGCCAATCACCTAAAGAACCCATTGAAACTGTTTGGGCTCCTTGATTATAAATTGTGGAGCCAGCTCCTTGCCCTTGGGTATGCAACCTTGGCCACGATTCATATTCAGCACCAAGTAAGTCTCCTGTAAAACTCATATTCTCTGTTACCTGATCTACATCAATACTAATAAAATAGGTATTGGGTGGCAATGGTTCATCAAACGTAAAAGTTCTTGTTGTAGAAAATGTGCTAATACCAGCACCATACTTTGATATAAAGGTAGCATCTGTTATTGTTCCATCGTTAAAGCCACCTACCGAACCAGTATATGCACCTGATACGCCCGAAACAATAATTGTATTACCATCTACCTGCGTATCCCCAAGATCACCGTTGCATTCTTCTGCATCCAAAATACCATCGTTGTCCTGATCGTCATCATCTGGTGTAAGGGTTGCTTCTTGAGATTCGGTACATCCATTATCATCTGTTACTGTTACCGTGTAGGTACCTGGGCTTAATCCGATCAAGTCTTCAGTACCTAGATCTACAAAACTCCCATCGGTACTTGCCCATTCATAATTTGAACTACCACCACCTACGTTATTTAAAGTAATACTCCAATCTCTTACTTCCCCAGCGCTATTTTCCCCATTTATTATCCGAAAACTCCAATCACCATTAGGGTCGCATCCCGTAAGTGGGCCGCCTACGGCATCCAAATTACCTCCTTCGGGAAGCCATGTGCCAGTATATGGACTGGCTGCGGTAGTAATATTTGAGGCAGCACCCGGTTCAAAGCATACCTCAACAAAGTCGGTTCCTCCTGGGTTCGCCTTAGACTTTAAATCGAGTGTACCTCCGCAGGGGTTAACGAGTATAAATCGATGTTTTTCTACTTTGTCTTTTGGGACAGTAACAAGGTCTACACATACGCTAGCTATCGTTGTTTCATCTATGTTAGCTGGTGCTATACCCGATACTGTTATAGGAAAATTAGTTGCTACGTCTTTGGAAGCTGTAATATCACCACCAGCTCCGTTAAAAACTATACTTGCAGGATTAAAAGTTCCTCCGCTTACTATGGTAATATCAATACTTCCATCGCCATCTCCACAGTTGGTTTCTTCTAGATGGGTTTCGGAAAGAATAATTGGGTCTGGCTCAGCAATTATCGCTTCACATGAACTGGTTTCACCAAGAGCATCGGTAATGGTAACCGTGTATGTATCTGGCCCTAATAACGTAAATGTAAAGTTGGTTGTGGGGGTATTGGTTTCATTAATTCCTCCACTACTCCAATCGATGTTATAATTAGGATCGGTTCCATAAACATTCAATTCCAGTTCGCCATTGTCATCACCAAAGCATGTAATGCCGATGGGATCAAGCGTACAAGATATGGACGCAGGACAAACTTGGCATATGGTATTCGTATTTGCTGAGCCCGGTGTATTTGAGGCAAGGATACTACCATCATCATCTTTTTCAATTCCAAAGCCATCTTTACCTCCGCTGTGAAACCGGAATATGCAATCGTCATCTCTTTGAATGGAATGATATACCGTACCTTCTACATTACTTGGGCCCCATTCCACTCCATCGGCTTGCAACCCTCCATTATCAGGATCACCGCAATACAGATTTACGGCATCTCCCCAATTGTAGAGTTGACCATGGTTTGGTTCATCACAACAGCTAGTTGATCCCCAAAAGGTTGTGTTTTTAAATGTTAATACTTTGGTTCCATCCGGAATATCAATTACTTCGACAGCGGCATTATTATATCGCTGAGTTAAAATGATAACATATTCGCCAGGGGCGAGTATCATGTCATGGTTAAGATCAAGTGCGCCACCAGCTGCATCTAGTGGATCAAAATTGTTTATCGTTCCCCATGGCACTAGCTCATCCGACTGATAGTTAGGAGCGTTCATGATGTCTTCTCCGTTCGTTTCGAGATAAAAACCTGTAAGGTCAACGGGCTGATTACCCGCATTGTGTAGTTCTACCCACTCCCTATACCTTTGATCTTCCAAAGTACTTCCAGGATTAAACTGAACCTCGCTTACTTGTATACCGCATCCGCAGTCTTGACTAAAAGCAGAGAAATTAATGGCCAATACTAAGAGAAAAGGAAGAATAGTGTTCTTCACATTTATTGCAAAAGAGACTTGATAATTATTCAAAAGCAACCCTGTTTTTTAATGTTTCTGCACTAAAAATACAATAACAGAAGGACTTAAACTACCCTGCACTGTTGTGACAACGTACTGCATATCAGATTAATATTCTTCAATTACAAACGCTCATTGCACATAGTAGAATAATTACAGATTTGTTTCTGTTATTAATAGAACACATTCTATAATTCGAGGTTTATTAGTTTTTTTCAACTCAATGGAATTAAACAGTTTTAAATGTTATTTACCCCTCAATCACGCGTAACAGTGTATTGCTCGCCCGCAATAATCCTTGAAGGCAGGGGAGCTGCCTAGAATTCTTCTAAATTATCTGATTATTGTAACAGAACCCACGTTGTTCAGGTATTCTTTACCATCGCAGCCTATTGCATCTATCATATAGAAATAAACACCGTCTGGTACTTCTTCGCCAGCGAATGTTCTACCGTCCCAGCCTGTCTCTACCCCATCCCACTCGGACAGTTTCTCTCCCCAACGGTTAAAGATTCTTCCATTGAGTTCGCAAATGTTTAGGTAGGTTACCATGAACTTTTCGTTGAAGTCGTCTCCGTTTGGTGTAAACACATCTGGGATAGACAGGAAAGAACCTGCTTCTACAACGATGTGAGCAGTATCAGTTTCGGGGCAAGATCCGCTTCTTGATATCTGAAGTATTACTTCAAATGAAGTTGTTTTATTGACTGAAAACGTATTAATTAGTGTATCTATGTCGATATCGATTATTTCGTTACCAATTAACCATGTAGATGTGTTGTAATAGTTGCCATAACTAGAATCTACAAACACAGCTTCAAAAGGTGTACTTCCCGTCGCTTCTCCGTCAATTCTGATGTGAGCGCGGATTGAATCGGGTCGAGATACCATTTCAAAAACAGTGTCGGAAACACACATGTTGCTATCTACTGCAATTACCCAATAGGCGGTATCGTTGTTACCTGAGATATTTTCAAATACACTTGGTGTTGTTGCAGAATCTGGATTTGATAAAAACCACTGGTACGTATAGTTCCCTGTTCCGCCTGTAGCGCCTGCATTTAAAGTTCCATCAAATGCTTTGTAGCATGTAACTGTATCGTGACTTAAAGAAACGACAACCCTAGTTAATGGATCGATGTAGATTGAACTGCTTGCAATACAATCGTTATCGTCGGTTACTGTTACTGTATATGTTCCTCCTGGTACGTTGAGTGCAAATGTGTCGGTACTTGCTGTTGGATTGTTCCAAATAAAGCTATATGGCTCTGTACCGCCAATTGTAGCTGTTTTAATTGTTGCTATTGAATCTCCGAAGCAAAGCAATGAATCTGCCGATGCTGTTGTTACCAATAAGTCGGGCTGAGTAATTACAGTATCTATTGTGAACGAACATAAATCAGCGTCTATTACAGTTATAGAGATTGGGCCAGCAGAAAGGTTATCGGAAGAAACTTCTCCAACTCCTACTCCACTATCACCACCGCCAGTTGACCAGCTATAGCTATAAAGTGCAGCACCACCAGTAATGTTTACTGTTGCTGCACCATCGCTGCCACCATTACAACTTACGTTGGTTACCAAAGTAAACGTTGGGTTAAGTCCGCCCGGAGGGAACAGCGTTTCGTTACTTGATGCAGTACAACCGTTATCGTCTGTTACCACCACCGTATGCGTACCAGATGCCAAAGTGATTGGTTTAATAATCGTTAAGCCTGTTGGCTCCCATAAGTAGCTGTAACCACCTGTACCTCCATTAGGAGCTGCTGTTAACGAGCCGTTATCTACACCGCAATCTGCATTTTGGGGATCTACAATTTCTACTGTTAATTCAGCAGGATCGATCAATTCTTGACTACATGTTATTATGCAACCATTATTGTCTGTTAAAATCACATTGTAGATTCCAGCACCCAACGTATCTACAGCTGCTGTAGTGTCTGCATCGGCATTGTCCCACAAGTAATGGTAAGGACTAGTTCCGCCTAATGCCGTTGTAGATACATCGCCATCTAATCCTAAATAACACAATGGGCTGTTCCCAAAGCACGAAAGCTGAAGTTCTGTAGGCTGGTTTACAACATACTGGTAGCTTACCGAAACCATTTGATTATCGCGGATAGTGACATTATAAGTACCATCAGCCAATCCAGTTAAATCTTCATCTGACGAAGTAAAACCATCTGAACCTGTCCAACTAAAAGTGTATAACGGACCATTTCCAGGCTCTGTATTTGTTATCTCAATCTCGCCAGTTAATTGATCCTAACAAAGAATGTGTGTAATTTCTTCCACCCATACCATGCCTGGTTCGCCTAGTACTATTGTGCAGTTACTTGCAGCACAGTCGTTACCATCTGTAATGGTTACGCAATACGTTCCCTCTTCTACTCCATCAACTCCCACTGTTGTAAACGCATCTGGATCGTCCCATAAGTATCTGTAGTTAAGATCACCGCCAGTTCCAGCACTAGTTACTTCGCCATCAAAACAATCTTCGTCGCAAGTAGAATGCCTTACCGTAGTTGCAACAGCGGTTACTACATCTGGCTCGTTTACTGTATATGTGTTGGTAGCAGTACATCCATTTCCATCGGATATCTCTACATCATACGTACCTGCTATAACACCAGTTAAATCTTCAGACGTTTCCGAATTGGGAGACCAAACGAATGACAAAACTCCCGTACCTCCCGAAGGATTTAAATCTACCGAGCCATTGCTTAATCCAAAACACGTTACATCTATGCCTTCAATATCAGAAACAACCTCTGTTGGCTGCTGGAGCGTAACTTGTGTTGATGTTATACAGCCTTTGGAATCTGTTACTGTTACGCCATAGCTTCCTGCTCCAAGAGTTGCTGCTTGGGTATTTGTTTGATCGGTTGTGTTGCTACTCCATAGGTAGCTATAGATTGGCGTACCTCCCAATGCGGCTACAGTTGCATCGCCATCTACTCCGTTGAAACATTGCGGATCGTTGCTGTTAGTAATTAAAGAGGTAAGCACATCTGGTTCAGTAATAGTTGCTGGTACTTCAACCACACAATCGTTTGCATCTGTAATGGTAACAATGTAATCGCCAGCACACAAATTATTCTCTGTTACATCTCCTGCCACGGCTTCTAAGGTTGATGCACCAGAAGGCCATGCTACCGTGTAGCCAGCTGCTCCATCTGCAAATTGCACAGTTATAAACCCGTCGCAATCTTCAAAGCAATCTACTTCTATGGTTTGAGCTAAAATACTTGCCGTTGGGGCGCCAGCATCTTGCACTACCTGAACAACAGAAACTGAACAATTAGCATCATCTGTTACTGTAACCGTATATGTACCTGCAAAAACAGCATTGGTATTGGTGTTTAAACTAGCGTCCGTCCATTCATAAGTATACGGTGATGTTCCGCCACTAATCCCTGCATTACCATTAACAATAAAGGCCTCCCCGTCTTGCTGACTGCATGTGCTTGGCGAGTAATCTGTAGCATAATCTATCGCTGCTGGTTCTGTTGGAGTTCCTGTTTCTATAACCGAACAGCCGTTGGCATCGGTTACAGTTACATTGTAAGGTGCGTTTGCTGCGTCTAAATCCTGAATATCTTTTGTAGTTTCTAACGTGCTCCAAATGTAAGTGTACGTTGGTGTAGCTTCGGATACAGCTAATGATATAGCTCCATCATTTCCTGCATTACAAGAAATATGGGTAACATCAGGAATAACTACTAATTGAGTTGGTTCGCCAATGGTAACCGACGTTGTAGCTGTACATAAATTAACATCAAGAACTATTACGGTAAAGGTTCCCGCATCCAATCCTGTAGCTTGCGCTGTGGTTTGAGCAGATGCGTTTCCATCCCATAAATAAGTATAGCCAGGTGTACCAAACGTACCTTCTACTGTTACGTCGCCATCACTTCCACCGTTACATTGCGGTTCATTATTGCCTGTTATTGTCGCTACCACTTGAGTTGGCTCTTCTAAAACCACTTCGCAAGATGCTGTTTCACCACCATTATCGGTTACAGTAACGGTATAATTGCCTGCTGATAATCCTGTTCCTATATGAGTACCACCATCCGCCAATCCAGCTCCCATAGTATTAGTTCCACCCGACCAAAGCACTGAGAAAGCGTCATTTGATCCAGTTACAGTTACAATGGCCTCACCATCTGAAAGACCTGAACAACTAATATCTTCTCCATTAAAATCCGACGATACAAGTATTGAACAAGCACGGTCATTCGGGCATTCAATTTCTACTTCTTGCGTTGCGGTACAATCTCTTTCGTCTGTAACTGTTACAGTATAATTTCCCGCTTCAAGACCTGATAAATCTTCTGTAGTTGGATTGCCAAATCCGCCTACATCGCTAGACCATTCATAATCTGACGGAACACCAGGAACCACATTTACCAATGTAATGTCCCAATCCCTTACTTCTCCTGCATTATTTTCTCCATTCACTATTCGGAAAATCCAATCACCATTAGGGTCACATCCTGTTAGCGGGCCACCTACCTCATCTAAATCTCCTCCCTGTGGTAGCCAAGTACCGGTATAAGGACTGGCAGCAGTGGTAATATTTGCCGCTGCACCTGGCTCAAAACAAACATCAGCAAAGTTTGTTCCCCCTGGATTTGCCTTAGATTTTAAGTCGAGTGTACCTCCGCACGGATTGACCAGTACGAATCGATGTTTTTCTACTTTATCTTTCGGAACCGTTACCAAGTCGACACACACTTGAGCTATGGTGTTTTCATCCACTGACGAAGGCGTTATACCTGATACTGTTAGAGGAAAATCCGTTGACGCATTTTTGGTAGCCGTTATAGGCCCGCCAGCTCCTGTAAAAGCCTCCTGCGTTATTACATCGGGGAAAACTCCACCACCTTCCCAAGTAAGATCGATTGTACCGTTACCCATACCACAAAGGGTTTCATCTACATGAATTTCGGAAAGAACGATTGGGTCTGGTTCTTCAATAATAACTTCACAAGTTGTCTCTTCATTTCCAGAATCTGTTACTGTAACTGTGTAAGCACCACCAGACAAACCAGTTTGCTGATGTGTCTGTCCGTCGTTTAAGCCAGTAACACTTACCAATGTAGACCAATCAACGTCATAAGGACCTGAAGAACCCGAAACTGTAACTGTGGCAGCTCCATCGGCATCTCCAGAACAAGTTACGTGCTGATCTACTACCGCCCTACATCCTCCAACACAATCGAAAAAAGTTAAATCATCAAAAGCAAAATTATCACCTGAACTACCATTTACATCATCATCATGAACTATAGTAAGTGATGTAACCGCGTTAATTGGATCGTAATAGCCAAAGAAGGAATTTTCGTTATTACCCATATCAATTTGCTCTCCAGTCAAAATGTTTGTTGCTGCCTGAACACCTCCCGGCCATTGCGCTTCCGATTGCCAAACGGGAGTTACACCAAAGGAAACGTCTAAAGTACTGGTGCCACCACCTCCACCATCATGAATATCCCCAATATTAATTCCCACTCCAGTAACAGGAGGATCAAAAGTGAATACAATTGTTGTTACCCCATCTACAACTTGAACTGCCTGCAAAGCTCCACTCATAGGATTCTGCCCATTGTAAGTACCACTCCAATTGGATGTTCCCATTCCTGACGATGATACTGAGGATATATCTACTTGACTCCATGGATAAGAAATAGACGTGCCATTCACCCCGCCGGCTTGGCCTTCAAAATTTTCATAAATTGCATCTCCTCCATCCGCAATAATATCGTTTACTACACCCATCCACTCAGTTCTATCGGTTTGCACACCAGGAGTTAATATTTCGCATTGTGCATTCGCTTGATTGGCGTAGCCAATAAGCATGAGTATGGCGAAACTTATGGAAAACCAGATTTTGTTTTTTTTAACACTCATAACGACGTTAAATTTCCTATTAAGAACCACAGGTAGTATTCCTTTACAAGCCGAATACAACCAAGAGGGTTGCTTTTATGTTTGATTTCGTTTTTTTTTGCAATCCATATTTAACTAAAGCAGATTACAATTACTAAGCAAGTAAGCAATTTTTCAAATAACGAGTGTCATGTACTTACCTGCAACAAAATCACATGTTAACTACTGAAGCATAATACAATACGCCCCCTAAGGAAACAACAGAATATTTACACTAATTGATGTGCGGCCTATCTGATATTTCAGAAAATTTACCCTGAAATATTCGGAAAACTTTATGATTAAATAAAAGGAGATCTTTAAGTTTTAAGCCCTACGGATTAAGAGGAAGGAAGTATTCGTCGCTAAAACTATGAAGGACGATGACAGCATTTAACACTTCACACTCTTTCTTCAATTGTTCCTCCGGCTGTAGTGATACTGCTTCCATACCGGCTAAAGCGAGATGGAGTCAGAATGACGACTAATTGATTTTCGTTCTTAACAATCAGATTATCTGATTATAGTAACATGCCCTACGTTGTCAAAGTATTCTTTGCCGTCGCAGCCAATGGCATCTATTATGTAGAAATAAACACCGTCTGGTACTTCTTCTCCAGCAAATGTCCTGCCGTCCCAGCCTGTCTCTACCCCTTCCCACTGCGAAAGTTTCTCTCCCCAACGGTTAAAGATTCTTCCGGTGAGTTCGCAAATATTGAGATAGGTTACCATGAATTTCTCGTTGTATTCATCTCCATTTGGTGTAAATACATCTGGTATCGACAAAAAGGAGCCTGCTTCCACAACTACATATGCAGTATCAACTTCGGGGCAATAACCATCTCTTGAAATCTGCAATATTATTTCGAATGAAATCGTAGTAAAGGTTGT
>JABSPQ010000404.1 GCA_013214205.1 Flavobacteriales bacterium | reverse complement strand
AATTTAACGCTTCAATAGCTTATGATAATTTGCTCTTTTTTAGGTGGTCACAATACTCCGGTATCACCTGGTCACATTAGTCCGGAAATCACTGGTCACATTGTTCCGGTATGGGGTGGTCACATTGACCGGTTTTTCCAACTCAATCTATAGAGAAGCAGGAACGCGAAATTTCTATAAATCTGTTAGGCCTTATTAGAATGATAGAAGCATTTTTGCCAAGTTTAAAAGCGAAAAATGAATCGGCTATAATTAATGTTTCTTCAGGATTGGCGTTTGTATCTTTAACGGTTGCACCAGTTTATTCGGCTTCAAAAGCTGGCTTACACGCTTGGACCAGATCGCTTAGATATCAACTTGCGGCAACCTCGGTTAAGATTTTTGAATTGATGCCACCTTTGGTGAAAACGGAAATGCTTTCTCAATTTGAAGGACAAAAAATGATGGAGCCTGTAAATCTTGCAACTGCTTTGGTGGAAGGTTTAAAAGTGAATCAGTATGAAATTACTCCTGGACAAGCGAGCCAATTAAAAATGATGTCGAGATTAGCGGCTAACTTTTTTTTTAACGCTTTAAATAAGTCGTTTTAACATGACTTTGGAAATGTGGATGCCAGAATCAAAAGTGTCATTTCGATGCATCCCGTGTATTTGGGAGTGAAGTTCTATTAAGGATTTATTGTCGAGAAACACTTTTTGATAAGGAAATCATTATCAATAGATAGTTATTTTTTCATCCAATATTTTTGAAGCGCTTTTTTTACACTTTCAAAATCGTTGTTTTCCATCCAGTTTTGTTCAATCATATGAATTCCATGTTTGCTTTCAACTTGAATGATATTGTCGCGATTATTGGTTTCACCAATATTCAAAATTTCTTTGAAACCTAGTCGGACTCTACCTTCCCATCTCCCTGGGATTTCTATGAAATCTTTCCCAATTTTTAAATTGCCAACATTAAATTTTCTAATGAATATTGCTAGCATAGCACCGCCACCAGCTAACGTAAGTATGCAGAAGATACCAGCAATAATAGAGAGCCAAATTGCGTCGATAGCGAATATTGCGATTCCAAAGATTATTGCTGCAGCAATTCCACTTAATCCTATTAATAAGTATTTAATAGGTGGTCGGTATTTGTATTCTTTAATCATGACAGGTTTTCCCCAACATTAAATAATGCGAGGATTGGGTATGATGATACTTTTTAGGCTGCGAATCTAGTAAGTAAATTCTGGACTTTATCTTTGGTTAAAAGATTGTTTGGGAAAGTTGAAATATCCAAGTCCTTAAATTTAATTACACCTCTCTCCATCGTAGATCTTGTTATTACAATTTCGGTAGAAGGGGTACTGTCGTTATCAAACAATATTCTAAAATATTCGAGAAACTCCATACCTTTCATTAGTGGCATGTTTTCATCAAGAGAAATTAATTCAGGTATTGTTTCACCCGTTAAAAGTTTAATCTGGATGTAATTTAGGGCTAACTGACCATTTGTTTTAACTGTAATCTTGTTAGAAATATTCATTTCCTTTAATAATCTTTTGTTAATGCAATTTCTTGCTATACAGTCGGATACAGGCAGGGTTTCCTTTGTTTTTTTTATAAAATGCGTGTTGTTTGGACAACATCATACATTTACGAGAAAAGTTTCAAAAAGTTTCGATAAACTTCAATATTAGTTACTGATTTCTATATGCTTATATATAGAATATTCGATTTTTCTGTCATTATCATCAATTGATATGTTGTAAATGTTGGTTAAAGATGGATTGTTATAAAGAAATTTATTTGCTTATTACCAATCGTTTTTTTGCTTTATTTCTTCCCATTCGCTACTTAAAACGCTGTAAAAGATAGTATCTCTTCTTCTGTTTTTAATCATTTGTGTATGACTTCTTAAGATTCCTTCTTCAATGATACCCATTTTTTTCAATGCTTTGCGTGCAGGAATATTGAGTACATCGGTTTTAAATTCAACTCGAATAGCATTGCATTCCTCAAAACAATATTTAAGCAGTAAGGATTTTGCCTGTGCATTGAATCCTTTGCCTTGATATTGTTCGGATACCCATGTCCAACCTATTTCAAGACGTTCATCTCTTGTAGAAATAGATCCTAATCGCGTTGATCCAATAATTTGTGAACTCTTTGCATCTACAATGGTAAAAGCCATCTGTTGCTTATTGGCTCTGGCCGACACTGCCGATTCAATCCAGATTTTTAATTCAGCTTCAATGGAAAGATCGCTTGTAAAGTAAGTCCACATATCGGGGTTAGCCGTAAGTGTTTTCATCTCGTCAAAATCAGCGGATTCAATAGGTCTCAAAAGAACTTGATTGGATGCTAGTGTAATGTTAAAGTCAATCATGAGCAGATAAATTAAAATCTGTAAGCAGCGCCAACAGTTGTGTTAAGTATATTAATGTCTTGAGTACTCAAGTTTCGCACCTAGATCGATTTAATTAAGGTCCTGATATTCAAAGCTATTAGTTTTCACTAAAAATCCAAAATCTTCGACATTTGCTATTATTTGGCGTGTAATATATTCAATATCAATGTATTCAATTATTTT